>NZ_JASCXL010000151.1:0-21455 GCF_030010595.1 Streptomyces sp. CC224B
AGGCCGGCGTCCACCTCGCCTCACTCATCCTCTGGCTCAGAGAACCCACCCAAGATCCTTTGCCAGACAGGCCCTAGGCCGTGTATCGAGCCTAGGCCGTGTATCGAAAGTGACTCTTGGGTGGTGATGTTCACGGTTTATGGGACGGGGAAATCTCGCGGACGAGCAGTGGGTAGTGCTGGAGTCACTGTTACCGAAGGGTGCCAGGTCGGGGCGGCCGCCCGTCTGGCCTCGGCGGCAACTGATCTACGGCATAGGGTTCCGGGTCCGCACCCGGTTCCAGTCCCTGGCCGATGCGAAGGGCGCGATCACGTGGGATGCGAGCGTCGACTCCACGGTGTGCCGAGCCCATCAGCATGCGGCTGGGGCTCGCAAGCAGGGTCACCTGCGGAAGGAACCACCAGGCAGCGTGTTCACCGAGCCGAATGATCACGCACTGGGACGCTCGCGCGGCGGATTCACCACCAAGCTGCTCACGCTTGCCGGCTCAGGCGAGGTGCTTGCCGAAGAACTCGACCAGCTTGGCGACGGCGGGAGTCACGTACTGGTCGCGGTCGTACAGGTCGACGTGGGTGGCGCCGTCCACCAGGAACAGCTCGGCGTTGCCGGGGCTGTCGGCGACGGCCTTCTCGGAGAACCCGCGGGTCACAGCCTCGGTGCCGGCGATCATGAGCAGCGGGCGAGGCGCGATCTTGGCGACATCGGCGAAGGAGTCGAACTGGTCGAGGAGATCCGCACTGCGCACGACCACGTCTCCCGTGGAGCGCGGGTGCCTGCCGCGGGGCGTCTTGTAGTAGTCGATGAACTCGGCGACCGGTGCGGGGGTGTCGGCATCGGCCTTCCCCGGCAGCGCCGGGAACGTTGCCGCGGGCTCGCCGGCGGCCTCGGCGCTGCGCAGGTTTCCGGAGTTCGCCACCATCTGCTGCCAGCCCTCGGGGTCGGCGCCGCGGAAGAAGCTGGGAACGTCGGTCCCGGAGACGCCGGCCACGGCCTTCATGCGGTGGTCCGTCTGGGCGGCGTAGGGCGCGTAGGCGCCCGAGCCGCACACGCCCATCACGCCGATACGGCCGGAGTCGACCTCAGGGCGGGTGGTGAGGTAGGAGACCGCCGCACGGAAGTCCTCGGCGCGCTGGAAGGGGTCCTCCAGGCCGCGGGGGATGCCCTCGGACTCGCCCTGGAAGGCGGCGTCGAAGGTCAGGACGGCGAATCCTTCCTTGACCAGGCGTGTGGCGTACACCGACGGTGACTGCTCCTTGACCCCGGTCGTCTGGTGGCCGATGACAATGGCGGCGAGCGGGCCGTCGCTGTCCTCGGGAAGGTAGAGGTGGCCGGCGAGCTGCAGGCCGTTGGTGGGGAATCGGACGTCGGTCCTCATGTTCTGCTCCGGGGGGAATCAGTGCCGGCCGGCGATCTGCGGGCCTGTGTCCACTGTCCGGCCGACGGCCGGGGCCCGGGAAGGTCGGGCTGCTTCCTAGGAAGGATCTCTCCCAGGCAGAGCTTTTCCCTTAGTGCCATGCTGGAGAAGTGACTGGTTCCGCGCATCTTCGTGAGCTCGGTGAGTTCCTCAAGCATCGCCGTGGTGAGCTCACACCGGCGCAGGTCGGGCTTCCCGAGCGCACGCACACTCAGCGCCGTGTGCGGGGGCTGCGCCGTGAGGAAGTGGCTGAGCTCGCCGCGATCAGTACCGACTACTACGTACGCATCGAGCAGGGGCGACTGGCGCCGTCGCCGCCGGTGCTCGAGTCCCTCTCGCGGGAGCTGCGGCTGGACGGCGACCAGCGGACGTACGTGGAAGGGCTGGTCGAGCAGGCCGCGCGGGCCGGACACCGCAAGACGCCGCGCCGGTCCGCTCGCCCCAAAGTGCACCCGCACCTGACCCGGCTGCTCGGCCAGCTCACCGATACACCCGCCATCGTTTTCGGTCCACGTCTTGACATCCTCGCGTGGAACCCCTTGGCAGCGGAGCTGCTGTGTGACTTCGCGGCTGTGCCCGAGTCCGAACGCAACTACGTCCGCATGGTTTTCACCGACCCGCTGATGCGCGAGATCTATCCGGAGTGGGAAGACGTGGCCCGCACATGCGTCGAAGTCCTGCGGATGGAAGCCGGAACGAATCCGGCCGATCCCGCCCTGACAGCTCTTGTGGGCGAGTTGGCCGTGGCCGATCAGCAATTCCGGCTCTGGTGGGCCGAGCACCGCGTCGCGCACCAGGACTTCGGCAGCAAACGCATTTCCCACTCCCTCGTCGGCGAACTCACCCTCGACTGGGACACCTTCCGCTACGCCGGCGCACCAGAACAGCAACTCGTGCTCTGGTCGGCCGAACCCGGCACCTCGGACGCGGAACGACTGGCCGATCTGGCCCACGGCACGGCACAGCGTCCGCGACCTTCGTGAGCACCACTGCGACTGATCTGCTCGAGGAGCAGCGAACCGTCACCACTCTCGACACACAGCCTAGGCCGACGCCGTCCCCACAGGGCCGTCCCCACAGGCCCTGTCCTCGACTCCGCTACGACTGCCGGGGCACCGTGCCTCGCTACGGCCGCGGAGGGCGTGCCTCGATGCGGTAGTCGAAGGCGGCGCCGCCGACGCCGACCGCGGTGACCCCGCCGTCGATGGTGAGGACAGCCCCGTTGGCGTAGGACGCGGCGGGCGACAGCAGCCAGTCGATCGCCTCGGCGACCTCCCGGGGATCTCCCGGCCGCCCGGCGGGATTGAGCCGGTTGGCCTCCTCGTACGCCGCCTCGGTGCCGCCCTCCAGCCCCGCCTCCGCCGCGAACCGCGCCATCCGCTGGTCGGCCATCTCCGTACGCACCCAGCCCGGGCACACCACGTTGGCCCGCAGCCCCTGAGGTCCGTAGTCGACGGCCAGAGAGCGGCAGAGGTGGAGCAGAGCCGCCTTGGACGTCGCGTAGGCGGCGTTGCCTGCGCTGTTGCGCAGGGCGGCGACCGAGGCGACGGCGACCACCGCGCCGCGGGCCGCCAGCAGATGCGGCAGCGCGGCGCGCAGCAGCACGAACGGGCCGGTCAGGTTGGTTCGTATCAGCGCTTCCCAGTCCTCGAGCGTGGTGTCGCCGACCGCGCCGCCCCGCCCGATCCCGGCGTTGAGCACCACGCCGTCGAGCCTCCCGTAGGCCGTCACCGTCGTCTCGACGAGCTCGCGTACGGCCTCGGGGTCGGCGGCGTCGGAGGGGTGGGCCAGCGCTCCGGTCTCCTCGGCCACCCGGCGCAGCGGCTCGGGCCGCCGTCCGGAGATCACGACCTGGTGCCCGGCCGCGCGCAGCAGCCGGGCGGTGGCGGCCCCGATCCCCGTTCCCCCGCCCGTCACCAGGACAACACGCTGTTCCGACATGGCCGTTCGCCTCCGATGGTGATCGACTTCCAGGTCCCCGCACCGTGATCTTACGAAGGCCGGGTGCGGCCCGTCAGAGGGGACGTCATCGGCCGCCCTTCGGCTTCGCGCAGGTCACGTCGGTGGCGGGCAGCTTGCCGTCGCGCAGATAGGTGTTGACCGTGTCGTCGGCGCAGGGCACGGGGGTGAGGCCGTCCTTGCCGCGCCCGTAGACGCCGTGCGCGCGGATGTCCGCGGTCAGGAGGCGGGACCCGGTGAGCTCGCGGTGCAGGGCGAGGGCGCCTTCGTAGGGGACGTTGTTGTCGTGGCGGGCCTGGAGCAGCAGGGCGGGCACGCTGTTGTGGATCTTCGTGCCGGGTTCGCGGGGCGCGGACGTCCAGAACGCGCACGGGGCGATCATCCCGTTGACGTACGGCCCGAAGACCGGCTGTGTGGCGCGGCTGCGCTGCATGTTCCTCCAGTACGTCTCCGGGTCCTTCGGCCAGCCGCCCGCGGGCCATCCGCCGTCGCCGCACATGAAGAGGGCGCCGCCGACCATGCTGTCGGCGAGGTCGGGTGAGGAGAGCAGGTCGAGGAGGCCGGCGAGCGCGGCCCCCGGTTCGAACTCCTCGCCCGCCGCCGCCTTCTTCAGATCGCTCACGACGCTCGCGAGCTGCGGGTCGTTCTCCTCGTGCTGGACGAGCTGCTTGAAGACCATGCGCAGCAGCGGCGCGTCGAGCCGTCGGCCCGCGACGGTGAGGGGGTGCCGTTCGGCGCGCCCCAGCAGGGCGAGGACGTCCGCGCGGACCCGGCCGCGCAAAGCCTCCTCGGCGGGCCTGCCCGACCGCTGGAACAGTTCGTACTGCGTGGCCGCGGGGTCGGTCGAGGAGTCAAGGACGATCCGGTCGGCGCGGCGCGGGAAGAGCTGCATGTAGACCGCGCCCAGGTCGGCGCCGTAGGAGACGCCGTAGTACGACAGCTTGCGCTCGCCCAGGGCGGCGCGGATGGCGTCCATGTCCCGGGCGACGTTGCGGGTCGAGGCGTGCGGGAGCAACTCCGCGTTGCGGCCGTGCTCCTGGCAGCGGCGCGCGGTGTCGCGCGCGGCCCGTACCGAGGCCTCGAAGTCCTCGCGCGGGGTGGTGGTCCGCGCGGGCGGGGCCGGGCGCGGGGCGGGCCCGCAGCCGATCGGGGTGCTCCCGCCGAGGAAGCGGGGGTCGAAGCCGATCAGGTCGTAGCGGTCGGCCACGTCCCGCAACGCCGGGCGCAGCGCGAGGGTGTGGGCGAGGCCGGTGCCGCCGGGGCCGCCGGGGTTGGAGAGCAGGATGCCGCGCCGCTCACCGGGGGACTTCGCCTTGACGCGGGAGACCGCGAGCTGGATCGTACGGCCGCCGGGGTCGGCGTGGTCGAGCGGCACGGTCACCTTCGCGCACTGCGCGCCCGCCTCGACCAGCTCCTTCTGGTCCGCGGGGCAGGGGCCCCAAGTGACGTGCGTACGGGGCTCCTTCGCAGCCCCCGCCGGGGCCGCCGAGGCGGCGGCCCCGGCCACGAGGAGACCGGCCAGGGCCAGGCCCGCGGTGACTGCTGACGCGACGCGCATCGTGCTCCTTGGTTCGGCGGAGGACGCCCCCGGCCGTCCGGCCGGGGAAGATCACCCCCACGCTAGGAACGCGGGCGGTGCCGGACCATCGGGCCAGCGGGCCGACTCGCCCTGGGGGCAGCCCCCGTACGGTTCTGGGGATGGCCGGAAGTCATGCCTGGCAGCGCCGCCGCCAGGAAGCGCCGCCGCCCCCGACGGGGGCGCGAGGTCCGGGTGTCTGAGGCGCGGGTTCCCGAGGTGCTGGTGCGCGAGGTACGGGTGCCCGAGGTGCTGGTGCGCGAGGCGCGGGGCGAGCGGCCTCAAGGCCCGGTCATGGGGATTCCTTGGCGGTGCCGGGCCGCCCTCCCCTCCCGTCGTCGTCGCGCAGTCCCCGAAGGAACCGCGCCTGGTCCGCGAGGAACCGGTCGGTGTAGACCTTCCTGGGCGCGGCGATCGCGGTCAGGGTCAGGCGCCACCCCGAACGCTCCAGGTCGTGGTCCACCATGGAGTGCGTGGCGGCGGGGTAGCGCGCGAGGGCCAGGGACCGCGGGGGCAGGATCGCGCGGTAGACGGCCTCGGTCTCGGTGACGTCCACGTTGACGTCGTGGCCGGCCAGGGCCAGCAGGGTCGGCGTGCCGCGCAGGGCGTGCAGGTCGGCGGTCGCGTCCGAGCGGTAGTTCCTGGAGTCGAACGACCAGCGCTCCGGTGTCATGCCGTCCACGTCGCCGACCGCGGCGCGGTACTCGGCGAAGGACGCGCCCCGTTCCAGCAGCTCCCGGGTGGTCCGGCTGCGGCGCAGCGCCGCCTCGCGCTCCCGGGCGGTCGCGCCGTCCCGGCGCAGTTCGGCCAGGAGGTTGTAGCGGCCCTGCCGCAGCCAGTTGACGGCCGGGGAGACGGCGATGACGAACTGGAGGCGCCGGTCGCGGGCGGCGACCTTGGGCAGGACCCAGCCGGCCTGGCTCGCTCCCCACAGGCCGACGCGGCGGTCGTCGATGTCCGGGCGGGCGCGGGCCCAGGCCACGGCGGCCAGGGTCTCGTCGGCACGGTCGGCCATGCTCTGGTCGAGCCAGTCGCCCTCCGAGCCGCCGGTCCCCGGCTTGCTGTACGACAGCGAGGCGTACCCGGCCCGGGCGAAGGACTCCCACAGCGGCCGGTAGAACGTCTCGTGCGTCGCGTCGACCGGGCCGTCGCCGTGGACGAAGACGACCAGGCCGAACGGCCCGTCACCGCTCTCCGGCCGGGCCAGCACCCCCTTGAGCAGCTTGCCGTCGTGCCGCAGCGACACCGTCTCCTCGCGCAGCGCGTAGGTGTTCTGCCACACCACCACCCCGACGATCCCGGCGCCGGCCAGCACCGCTCCCACGAGTGTCCACACCAGCCACCGCCGTCGAAGCCACTTCGGCGTACGGCGTTCTCCCCTCCTGCCCGGGTCCTCACCCCCGTCCCGCCCCGTCCGCCCCATACGCCCCGCTAGCCCTATCCGCCCCACTTGCACCATCCGTGCCACCCGCGCCACCCGTTCCATGCGTCCCGCCCCCTAATCGCCAGTTTCGCTCGAACTAAAAACGCTCGTTTCAAGAATGAGCGTATTACACTCGCTAGTACGAGCGGACAGGCAGGCGGAGGGAGCGGTATGGGCACGGCAGAAGGCAGAGCGGAAGGCACGGCGGAAGGCGCGGCGGAAGGCACGCCCGATGAGGTGCGGTACGCGGGGCCGGTGGTGCGCAGGGGCCTGCCGGAGGGCTGTGAGGAGCAGGTGGCAGCGCTCTACTGGGAGGCGTTCGGCCGCAAGCTCGCCCCGGCCCTGAACCCGCCCGACAAGGGGCGGGCGTTCATCGCGGCCCACCTGTGGCACGATCGCGGCGTGACCGCGCTGGCCGACGGCCGGGTCGTGGGCGTGGCCGGCTACCGCCTCGGCGACCGCGCGCTGACCGGCGGCGGCGTGAAGGACGTCCTGTCCGCGTACGGACCGGTCCGCGGGCTGCCGCGGCTCGCGCTCCTCGCCCTGTTCGAGCGGACGCCGGCGGCGGGCGAGCTGGTGATGGACGGCATCGCCGTCGACGCGGCGCACCGCGGTACCGGCATCGGTGGGATGCTCCTGCGGGAGGTCGCGGCCGTCGCGGCCGAGGCCGGCTGCCGCCGCGTCCGGCTGGACGTCATCGACGTCAACCCCCGCGCACGGGCGCTGTACGAGCGGCACGGCTTCACCGCCGTGCGCACCGAGCAAACCCCTTACCTGCGGCGCCTGATGGGCTTCGGCGCCGTGACGACCATGCACCGTCCGGTGACCGCGGCGGACACCACCGGCGTACGGGAGGCACGGTGACTCCCGGCTCCACCACCGACGGCGCCCGGGACCGGGGTGACCGGCCGGAGATCCCCACCCGGCTGCTCGTGCACGCCCTGGTCCGCGAGGACGGCACGGTCGACGCCGGCGGGCTGTACACCGTCGCCGGCCGCCTCGGCATGACGGACCAGCAGGTCAGGCTGTGCGTCAAACGTCTGGTCACGGAGGGCCGGTTCACCCAGGAGGGCCGCGGCCGCAAGGCGACCCTGCGCGCCGTCGCCGACGTCACCGGGTCGCTGGCACCCGACGCCGCCTACGTCCGCCACGCCTACCGGCAGGACGCCGGACTCGCGCCCTGGGACGGCGTCTGGCACCTGTTCGCCTTCGCCGTCCCCGAAGCGCGCCGCACCGCGCGGGACGCCCTGCGCGAGCACCTCCTGCACCTCGGCGCCGCGCCCGTCCAGAGCGGCCTGTACGTCACCGCCAACGACGTCACCGGGCTCGTCGAGGCCCAGGCCCGCCACCTCGGCGTGCTCGACACGCTCAGCCACGCGTCCAGCACCGACCTGCGCGTCGGCGAGGTCACCGAACCGCGCGCCCTGGCCGCCGCGCTGTGGCCCCTGCCGGAGATCGCCGAGCGGCACGAGCGGCTCGCCGCCTTCGCCGCGTCCCGCCTCGCCCGCCTCTCCGAGGAGCCGGAGCCGTCCAGCGCCGAGCGGCTCACCACGGCCGTGGAGCTGGCCGCCCACTTCACCGCGGCGATGGACCCCGATCCGCTCCTGCCGCCGGAGCTCCTGCCCGCCCCCTGGCCCGGCAGCCGCGCCCGCCGCCTGGCGGCCGCGTGCTGGGCGGCGCTCGACGGGACCGGCACGGCCGGCGACGCCCCCGCCCCGCGCCTGTTCGCGCTCTACGACGAAGCGCTGCGCCCGGCGGACGGCAGCGGGTAGCGCCCCTTGGCCGGGCACGAGCACCCCGTCAGCCGGGCGCGCGCCGGGAACCGGAGCCGGAAGGGAGCGCCCGTACGGGCACCCCCGTGCGGGCGCTCTCCGTGCGGGCACCCCCGCCCCGCGCGGACACCCCCGCGCGGACACCTGCGTGGGGCGCTCCCCCGGACGGTTCACCAGGTCTTGCCCGCCTGCTCCCGGGTCGTGCGGTTGATCCGGTTGAAGAAGTTGGTGAGCACGATCTCCAGGGTGATCGCGCTCAACTGCTCCTGCCCGAAGTGGTCGGCCGCGGCGTCCCAGATCTCGTCGGTCACGCCGGGGGCGCCGTCCTGGAGCCGGTTGGCGGCCTCGGTCAGGGCGAGCGCCGCCCGCTCCTGCTCGGTGTAGAAGGGCGTCTCGCGCCACGCGACCACGTGGTGCAGCCGCTCGTCCGTCTCGCCGGTCTTCCGCGCCGCGTCGACCGCGGAGAAGACGCACGGGCTGCAGCCGTTGATCTGGCTGGTCCGCAGGTGGATCAGTGACAGCAGGCGCCGGTCGACGCCCGCGGAGTGAAGCACCTTGTGGAGGTGCTGGATCGCCGTGACCATGTCGGGGTTCGCGGGGCCGGTCATACGTGCTGCCATCAGTGCCGCTCCTTCTTCGGTTACCTGTGCCCTTCCGGGCTCGTCACCCCCATGACGGAGCAGTTCGGAGGAAGGTAACAACATGTCCGACACCAGCCAGGCGGCCCCGGCGGCAGAGGCGTTCGAGGCCCACCGCGACCGGCTGCGCGCGGTCGCCCACCGCGTGCTCGGGTCCTACGCCGACGCCGAGGACGTGGTCCAGGAGGCCTGGCTGCGCCTGTCCCGCCAGGACACGCTGACCCTCCGCAGGGACGCCTTGTGAGCTGCACTTACTCAAGGCTCCTCCCGCGCCCGTGCACATCGCGTGCACACGGCGTGGACCGCGCCGGCACTCAGCCATCTCGGCTCCGCTCCCTGCGCTCGGCCCGAGGCACCAGGGCAGTCGCCGGAAGGCCGGGCGGCGCCGGGATGTCATACAGCTCCTCGAACGAAGCAGGAGCGTTTTCCCAGTCCACCTCCCACACCAGGTAGCCGTAGGTGTCCAGCGTCTCCGACAGGTGCGCATGCCATGCGGGCCTGCACCTTGCGCGGCTCGACACCCGGAGCGATGAGCACCGCTCAACGAAATGCCGCAGGTCTCGGAACGTGGCATCGTCCGGTACCGCGATCCCCCTCGCCTGAACCCTTCTTTTCGCTGCGGTGAATGCGAAAGTCAGCGAACTTTGTTGGACAGGCTTGCCAGACCTGTTGACGGTGACCAACTCGGCCAGAGCGACCACGCGCTTCCATGTCAAGCGCGTCGTCTGGCTGCAACCGGGCCCTGCGCTACCGGAAGTCGGACGTCGATCGATGCGGGGGCGCGACGGCGATGTCCACGAGCGCCCAGTCGAACGGTGCCCCTGTCGATGACATGGGACCAGCCTAGCCCTCGTCAACGGCGGGGCCGCGGCGGCGCGTTGCCGTGAAGTCGAGGAGCAGCTCGCTGGTCGCCTCGGGTGCTTCGAGCATGGGCATGTGCCCGACGCCGGGCAGGTGCTCGACCCGTGCGTGCGGCACCGCGGTGTACTGGTGCGCCGACGACGGCTTCCAGCGGGGGTCCGCGGCGCCGAAGATCACCAGTACGGGAGCGCCGAGGGTGGCCAGCCGCTCGGGCACGCTCCGCTCGGTGATGTACTCCGTGTTCCGACGCAGCACCGTCCTGAACGTGCGGTACGTGGTGCCCCGCGCGTCGGCGACCATGTCGTCCGGGACGTCCACCGGGCGAGCAGCCGTCGCCCTGATCGCCGCGCGGATCATCGCGTCCGAGCGCATCGGCCACAGGAGCGGGCCGAGCGGCGGGCCCAGCAGGACCCGCAGGAGGAGCGGCTGCGGAAGGAGCGCGTCGGGGCTCGGGCCGCTGCTGATCAACGCGATCGACCGCACCAGGTCGGGGCGCTGTTCGGCGAGCGCTGTGGCCACGTAGCCGCCACTGGAGTGTCCGGCCGCAGCGACGGGAGGGAGTCCGAGTTCGTCGAGGAGCGCCGCTACCCGGCCTGCCTGCGCGGACACGTCGTACGACACCGCGGGCGGGGACTGGCCGCAGCCCGGGAGATCGACCCGGAGGACGTGATGGTGCTCGGCGAGGGCCGGGACCATCGTGCTCCAGCAGCTGCCCGAGGCGCCCGAGCCGTGCACGAGCAACAGCGGCGCCGCCTGTCGAGGGCCGTCGTGGACCACATGCATCGCGGGCGCGGGCTCAACGTCGTCATCAGTCATACGAGCGATGATGCGCGGGCTGTCGGGCACAGGTCTTGTACGAATGTCGTCCGCCGTCGTGGAGCCGGCGCTCGCATGCGGCGTGCGACGCCTCCTCCTCGCACACCTCGAGTCGGCGTGCGCGCTGGGGCAACCGGCGAACCCGCACGTGAGGAACGATCCGGTCCACCAGGCCCTCGAGCCCTGCAGAACCCGCCGCGGTGCCGGCCCGGCGCTCGCGCCGTCCGCGGCCCGCCCTCCGAGCAACGGCGAGTCAGCCCCTGGCGAAGCGCTCCGAGCGCAGCGAGGATCGCGAAAGCGCCCGGAGCGGGCGGGCATCGCGGGGCTCGGGGGTTACGCGATCCCGTAGACCATGGTCCCGTAGGAACTGGAAACAGCCCTGCCCCGCTTGCCGTTGAACACCTGGAGAGTGAACCGCTCTCCCTCCCTGAGCCTGGGCTTGTACGTCTTGCAGCCCTTGCCCGAGTTCATGTTGTAACCGAAGAAGTTGTAGTCGTCCTCGATCGTCGCCATGACGCTCAGGCCGTCAGACGCCGTGTCACACACCTTGAGCGTGTTGTTCGCGCTGTTGTACACGGCCTTGCCCTTGTTCATGTGGTGAGGGTGCGCGGTGTACGAGGCCGCATGGGCGGGCACTGTCGCGAGCACGGTGATGGCCGCGGTGAAAACAACTGTCCCCATTGTTCGGGCGCAACGCATGGATTCCCCATTTTCTCGTCGCCTGGTCCCTCCGCTCCCACCACCGCACCTGTTCGGCAACGGAAAGTCCCCCGGTGAGACGGGGAGCGGGGCCCTAGGCGGGCAACTTGCACAAGCCAGAAACGTTACCATGTCCATGATCGCCGGGCGGGGCGGCACCGCTATGGACGTGCGGGGTCCCACTGCTATGGACCGCCCCCCGGCCCTCCCCAAGGCTTTCCCCTGCGGCGACGCGGGCCCGGCCGTATGGTGGGGCTCGGCGTCCGGTGGGGCCCGTACCCGGCCCGGTGCGGTTCCGCCGCTCGACGGGGGCGTAAGGGGTTGGAGGGGTTGGGGGGCCTGTGCGGGGTGACCGGCGCGCCGTCCTGGTCACGACGGTGCTGGCCCTCGCGGTCTTCGCCGGTGCGCTGTCACTGCTGAGCTGGGCCGGGCGAACCATGTGGCCGGGTCGTCTCCGCGGTGATCGGCGTGGCCGCCCTGGGAGTCGGCGTCTGCGCGCTGCTGGCCCCGTCCGGGGGCACGTCCGTACGGGTGTCCAGGACCGGGCGTGCCACAGCTACCGCAGGAGGGGACGCCAACACGGGTGCCGTCGCCTCCCCCGCCGCCGACGCGGTCTGCGTCGAGGAGACCGGTGACGCGCAGCCCGTCGCAGTTCAGGCACCTTTATCCCCTGTCCTTCCACCGGACGCCGACAGCCCCGGAAACGACCACAGCTGCCAGGCAACCGACGAGCCGACACCAGTCAACCGGACACTCCTCGCGTCAATCTCGGCGTGCAACCGGTGAAGCCTTCCTGAGCAGCACACCTTTTCCCAAGCACCCTTCACGTGGAAAGCAGGCAGCCCATAACAAGAGCGAGCAGACCTCCGCGATCAACGGCGCCACCGCGCCGATCTGTCCCCGGGCACGGGTCCCGGTGACAACGCCCAGGCCAGTCAGCAGGCCATGGTCAAGCGTCACCCCAACAACTGGGCCCTCGTCGACTACATAGAGCTAGCTGGTCGGGCTGGTCTGGGTCCGTCCGCTCAAGGTCGGCCAGGATGCCCTGGCAGGGATTGCGGAGCTCGCGAACATCGCCGCGGCGGCAGGCGCGGACGAGGTCGTTCTCGCATGGGAGACGCACGACGTCGCCACCGCCTGCGAACTGCCGGTCGTGGGCCCGGCGCCGTGCCTGAACATGGTGCTCGCCACCGGGATGGGCACGTCCTGCACCAGTTCCCCTACAGCGAGCAGCTCCTGTCCCGCAGCTCCGAGGGCTGGGCGTCGGTCGCTCCGGACTGGAGGCCGGCCCTCACGCCGCAGCCCGGCGGTGAACTGGTGCCCCCGATCCAGTCCGCGGTGAACTTCTCCTTCTCCCCCATCGAGCTGGACCACCCCGACCCGTTCGGCATCACCGTCGTTCTGATGGAAGAGGACGGCTACCGCATCAGCCTGACCGAAGCGTTCGCCCGCTGAGTCCGTGGCTCGCGACTTCGACGACGACGCGCCCCGCCGCATCCAGGACGCGGACGACCTGATCCACGCCCGCAAGCGGGACGAAGGCGAATGGTTTCGCGCCCGCCGGCGGGACGCCAACGGACGGATCTACGTGGTGACCACCAACCGCGTCATCGACACCCAGGAGCAACTCGCCCGGCGTCGGCGGCTGGACCGCATCTGGCGCACCGGGGCGGTGATCTGCTGGCTGTCCTTGCTCGCCGCCGTTGTCGGCCTAGGCATCGCCGCGCTGACCTCGGGCGATCCGGGACGGTTCGTTCTGGGTGACCTGATCTGCGGCAGCCTGCTCCTGATGTCCCTGCAGACGCTGGTCGGCATCCGCTTCGCCGGGCGGGACGTGCCCACCCTCCAGTGCCTGGAGGCGCAGCTCGCCTCCGCGCAGGAGTCGCTGTGGAAGCAGAAGGTCAAGAGCAACCCGGATCTGGACGACCGGCGCAAGCTCTACCGCGAGGAAGTCACGACCGCGATCGAGCAGTACCAGGCCGACAGCCGCAAGTACCGGCGCATCCACAACAGCCTGCAGGCCCTCATCATGATCGGCTCAGCGTCCACGACCACGATCGCGGCCCTGGACACCGGCAAGGAGCTGATCTGGCAGAGCGTCACCCTGACCGGCATCAGCTTCACCATCACGGTGGCCGCGATGTTCACCGGCTACTACAAGTTCCGCGAGCGCAGCTACTTCCTCCAGCAGACCGCCGACGCCATCGAGGAGGAGGCCAACGCCGTCCGGCTCGGCATCGGCCCGTACAGCGAGTACGGACCCGGCCGGGAGGACGAGGCGCTGAAGGTGTGCACCCAGCGCGTCGAAGACCACCGCAACGAGCAGCGGCGCCGCCAGCAGCTGGACCAGCCCGCCGATCAGGCCACGCCCTCCAGCCAGCCGCCCGCGGCCTGACGGCGAGCCGTCTACTGGCGTCGGCGGCCGCGGCCCTCGATGTGACGGGATCCCAGGCCCGGTCAGCCATCAGGTCTTGGAGCACGCCGGCGGCCCCAGGTGGCCCCCCGCCGTCGCACCCGGGCGTCGGCCGGGCAGCCTGAGCGGGCGGCCCACGCGGCGCCCGCAGACGTGCCGCCCGCCCCAAGCCCCGGCGCAGCCCAGACTCGGCTCCATGGCATGGGAGAGGGACCACGACGCTGCCGAGCGCATCGGTGGCGGCGCTGAGCAGCGGTGAGGCGAGTCACGCACGCTCTGCTTCGGCAGGCGCACCCGCGAGCAGACGAAGGCGATGGATGATGGTGTCGCCCTGGGCTGGGGACTCCGAACCCCGGGTAGGCCACCCGCTGGCTCGTCGTACACGCCTCGGACACCTGATGCGTCGGTGACCGGGCCCGGCGCCGAAGACCACGCCGTGCGAGCCGCGTCGTGTGACGGGAGGGCGGACGCCTTGGCATTCCAGACCCGACCTGTGGTGTCACCTGTTCTTGTCGAGGATCTCGCGGCTGCGCATCACTGCGGTGTCGCGGTGAAAGGCAAGGGCCGCGAGGGTCTTTTTGTCGCTCTTGGAGAGTGTGGTCACGAGTTGGCGCTGAACGCGTAAGCTCACTGCCGGCAGGTGGGCCTTGAGGGCGCATTTCCCGTCGGCCACAGCGACGCCGATCTCATGCTGTCGGAAAGCTTTGGTCGGCCCGACCTTGCGGTGCTTCTTCCTCAGCTTAGGCTGGATTCTCTCCGGCGTGGCATAGGGATGCCCCTGAGCAGCCATGCAGGAGCGCCAGATAGAGAGTGCCGCCTTGTATTCCTGCGCGCGGAGGATGGCCGCGCCGAGCTGGTTGTCGATTCTTTCGGTTACGTAAGTGATGCGCGCCCACAGGCGCACGTCGCCCACCAGGTGCTGCTCGCTTTCCGCGAGGCAGCCCTTCCGCGGGACGGACACCACGCCCCAACCGGTGTCGGAAATATGCAGTTTTTCTTTGGGAGGGCCGAAGAGCGCTTGGTCGAAACGCTCTTTGCCCTTTTCCGGCAGCTTCTCGTAATAGCGATCCACCGGCTTCTTGGGTGACGCTTTCTCGCCGGGGTCGACCGAGGCGATGCCGTAGCCAGAGCGGCGGCGGTCGTTGAGTTCGACGGCCGCCGTTTCGTTTTCGGGCGCTCGGGGAGCGATCGCCGGCTCGGCCGGATAGTCGAAGCCTTTCGTGCGCATGCAGTCGCGGGCCAGGGCGTCGGAGGCCGTCCGCAGGAGCTTCTCGGTCGCCGGCCAAGTACCGGAGTGGGTGGCCAGGTCGACGGCCGAAGCGCTAAGCCGCCCCGTGAAGGGCGGAGGGGTAGCAGGCAGGACGTTGGGCCGAGTGGCTGGTGCGGGCGTGGGCGCGCACCCGAGCAGCACAGTTGCTGACAGCGCGGCCGTGGCGATGGCCGCCCGCCTGGTGCGGGCGGCCACCGTCGGCCGGAGGTCTACGACGCGCACCACTTGTTGGAGCTAATCTTGTCGTTGAACGCGGGGTCGTTGTAGTCCCGGGCGAAGTTACCCACCTTGTGGCCCCTGCTCAGGCTGTGCCACGGGGCGCCCTTCTTGTAGTCCCGCTTATCGTAGAAGTAGACGGTGCACTGCCGGCCGTTGTTGGCGATCGAGCTGATGCAGTCCTCCCACCCCTTATTGCCGCAGGAACGCGCCGCGTTGTGCAGTCGCCTGAAGTTCCGGTTGTTTCCTTCGACCTTCCCTCGGTTTCCCCGGAATTCGGCGTGCGGCCAGAAGCAGGCATAGCCCGCAGGGCATTCGCCCGCCATCGTGGCGGCGGCTGCGCCGATGTCACTGTTGGCTTGCGCTGTCCGCTCGGATGCCGGGGACGCCGCTGTCGCCGACAGCGTGGCCGGAGCGGTGACGAGTCCCGCACCCAGCGCGACGACGCTGCCGGCGAGAGCGATGCGCGTCTTGGTTCGCATGGTGTCCTCTCAGTGTGCTGCCGATCTGGCATGTGCAGGCCCTGGCTGGGCCGTGAGCAGCAGTTCACCGGCTGTGCCGTTGATGAGCAGGCCCCTTTCGCCACATTCATCAACTCTGCTGGGCTGAGATGGGCGCGAAACGGCTCTTGCCGCGTCCTCACTCTCGTCCATAGCGTGGCGCGCGCACGCGACAGCCATGGTGTGGCCCGGGGAGGACCGTGAGGATGGGGCGGCCGGAAACTTCCTTAGACCCGAGTGAGGGACCAGCCCAGGCCTTCGCGTCCGAATTGCGGAAGCTCCGGCAGGAGGCGGGCTGCCCCGCCTACCGACAGATGGCGCAGACCGCTGGCTACTCGGCGACGGCCCTGTCCAAAGCAGCCGCCGGCACGCACCTGCCGTCCCTGGCGGTCACCCTGGCCTACGTCCGCGCCTGCGGCGGGAGCGTGCCGGAGTGGGAACGCAAGTGGAAGGAGACCCGTGAGGCGTCAGCGCTCGCGGAGCCACGTGACGACAGGATGCAGCCGCCCTATCAAGGCCTGGCCCGGTTTGAGCCGGACGACCACGACCGGTTCTTCGGCCGGGACGCCTTGGTACGAACCGCATACGACCTGGTGAAGGAGCACCGGTTCACCGCGATCCTGGGCCCCTCCGGCAGCGGCAAGTCCTCACTGCTGCGTGCGGGACTGGTTCCCGCCCTGCGGACCCAGACAGAGCATCTGACGGCGATCCGGATCATCACCCCGGGCGCCCACCCGCTGCGCACCCACGCCCGGGCCCTGGAGCCAGCCCCGGGCGACGGCGATACCGTCGTGGTCATCGACCAGTTCGAGGAAATGTTCACCCTCTGCCCTGACCCGGCCGAGCGCGCCGAATTCATCGACCGTCTGCTCATCGTCCGCGATCCGGCCAGCAGACTGCGCATCGTGATCGCTCTACGCGCCGACTTCTACGGCCGCTGCGCCGAACACCGTGACCTTGCTGACACGTTGCCTTGCTGCAGCCTGCTGGTCGGCCCGATGAGCCCTGCGGAGCTGCGAGAGGCCGTGGTCAAACCGGCTCAGGCCGCAGGGATGATCGTTGAGCGCGACCTGACTGCCCGCCTGATCAGTGAGACCAAGGACGAACCCGGTGGGCTGCCACTGCTGTCGCACGTGCTGCTGGAGACCTGGCGCCGCAGCCGCGGGCGAACCATGACGACGGAAGCCTACGAAGCAGTAGGCGGCCTGCACGGAGCAATCGCCCACACCGCCGAGACCGTCCACGCCCAGCTGACCCCCGACCAAGCAGAGCTGGCCCGGGCGCTGCTGCTTCGCCTCATCACCCCCGGAGAAGGCGCTGCCGACACCCGCCGCCCGGCGCCGCGCGCGGAACTCGACCTCGCCGCGGCCCCGGGAGATGTCGATCGGGTCCTGGAACGGCTCGCCCGCGCCCGCCTGGTCACCCTCGACGACGACACCGTCGACATCGCCCACGAAGCCCTCATCACCGGCTGGCCCCGCCTGCACACCTGGATCGAGGACAACCGCGAACGTCTGCGCTTACACCGCCAACTCACCGACGCCGCCCGCACCTGGCAAGAACTCGACCACGACCCAGGAGCCCTCTACCGCGGCACCCGCCTCGCCACCATCGAAGAACACTGGGCCTCCTCACAGCAGCACTCACTAACCCCTCTGGAGAGGGACTTCTTACGAGCCAGCACCGCGGCCCGGTCTCGGGCCCACAGGCTTCGGCGATCCTTGATCGCCGTAGTGTCGGTCTTGGTCGTGCTCGCGTCGATAGCAGGTGCGCTCGCTCTGCAAGAGCACCGCGCTTCGCAGCGGAAGTACGAGGAGCAGGAGGGTCGCAGGGCTGCGATGGCCGCAGCCAGTCTCCTGGCATCTTCCTCTGGGCGAGAGCGCGTCCTGGGCATGAAACTCAGCGTTGCTGCCTGGCGCATCGCATCAGTTGAGGAGACACAAGCCGTTCTTAGCCAGGCACGATTCGTCCAGCTCACTGGAGACCGCCTTTCTTTCCCCCAAGAAATGAACACCCGCGGTCTAGCGGAAGGAGACACTATCCATCGAGCACTCTTCCTGGCACGTTTTACCTCCATGACGTACGGCACAAGCGGAGAGGAAGAAGCCGATATGGCACACAGAATCTGCACCTATTTCGGCGGGCCTTCACTCCGCGAGTGGACGTCAATACTGCGCACCCCCTATAGGAAAGTCTGTTAACCACGGACGTTTCGATTCCGCCAGCCTCGTACATGCGCACCCGTTCGGTGTGGCTCCAGCCGCCCGTGCACGCGTTGCCCAGTCCCCCTCGGCATCCTCACCCGCTCACAGGGCGTTTTCTCCCGTGGACCGGTTTCCATTGGAAACGGCACAGCACCACGTTGGCGCGGCGGGCTGCGGGTACCTCAGCCCCACAGTTTGCGGGTGAACTTCTTCGTCCACTCAGCTCATGGTGCGACCGCGGGGCACACACGGGGAGTTCGGGCCGGATCGCCTCGCCAGCAGCAGGTGCTCGGCGCGGTCAGTGAGAAGCTGAAGCCAGGCGGCGGCCGCCCCACGGCGGAAGAAGCGCCGCGGCGCGCAAGTCGGCCCGACCGATCCGATCCCGGGCTCCGGCCTCGCCCGGCTCAGCGAGGGCGGCCGGTTACAGGACGCTGCCGCCGGCAGCCTGGATCTCCCAGGCCCGGTCGGCCATCAGGCCGGTAAGGCCGGCACTGACCCCGGAGAACTTCCCCGCCCGCCCGCTTCACAGTCGTCGCCCGACGCCGGGCGTGGGCCTTGCCGCCGTTGTGGTCCGCGCGGTCAGCCGGGCCCTCGGAACGACTCGAGCGAGGTCGGCGCCAGGCAGCTCCGGGGCGTCGCTGCTGCCGTTGCTACCACTGCTTCTTGAACTGCAGCGGATCACCCGGTGCCAACGCAACAACCGGACTGGCCTGTGCCGGAACCGACTGCGGCCGACGACGCAAGGCCCGTCGATGACGTTGCCGCTGCCTCTCGAACGAGGACGCGCGAGCACGGTGGCCGGCGCCGCCACGGCGCTCACCGCCCCGACAGCAGCGCTGTACACCGCAAGGACAGAGCGCTGCGGCGTTCTGCGCCACCACCGGGCTGGCGCACACGCCACAGCGAACAGACCCCCTCAGCGGTCAGAACCCGCGATTCCTCATCCGTCCGCCGACCCTGCACCGCACGGCCCGTGGACGAAGGCCGCTCAGTCCCGACCGCCTCCCGCGCTCCCGCGCCGTGAGATACGAATCCGGATCCCGTCCCGATTGACGGCTGGTCTCGGCGGTCGTGCGGCGCTGCACCAGGCTGGGCAGAATCGTTGGCGTGAATGCACACCAGCTACCGGAGACAGCCCCTGACGGGCACCGCGTCGTCATCGGCGGTAGAAAGTGGCGGGCAACCGATCCGTCGATCCCCGAGGAGATCTCAGCACGTCTCCGGCACCACCTCATGTCGGCTCGTCGGGCGGTGCGCTCGGCGACGACCGCGGGCAACGCGACCGCCGAGAAGGCAGCTCGTGCACGTGTGCACCGGGCAAAGGTCGCGCTGGGCGAACGCGGCACCCCCTGGTGGGACCAGCCCGACAATGAGCGCCGACAACGCTGGGAGCAGGGGCTTGCGCACCTTGATGCCAAGGCGCAAAGTTGAGGCAATTTCAGGGAGCGAGGTGCGCGTACGGCGCCCACAGGACGGGGGCGTCCGGCCGGATGGTGCGCAGCAGGACAAGCGCCTCGTGCGCGGCGGTTCCGGGTGAGCCCCCCACGGCCAGGACGTCGTAGACCAGGCCCGTCGCCTGGGGCGCGCGGGTGTCGCTCACCGGCCAGAGAGTAGCGATCGTGCAGCAGGTCGCCGACTTCGGCGGCCTCCTCCTCCTCCTCCCCCCCCGGGCTCGCCGGGGCCTTGCCAACCTCGCTCGCCTCGCCGGCGACTTCCCCGCCGCCCTGGCCGCCGTCCCCGCCCTGGCCGGTGAGGCTGCTGCCACCGCGTCCTGGGCGACATTCACTGGTCCCACGCCGACACGGCCCAGGCCGTCGCCGCCTTCGAAGCCGGGCGCACGGAAACCGAACAGCACGGCGTCGTCGGCGAGCGCGCCATGACGCAGGTCCGCCTGGCCCTCGCCGTCTCCTTCGCCGATCCCGCCCGCGCCGCAGACGAGCGATGCAGGGCGTCGCCTACAGCTCGAACCGGGAAGACAGCAGCCTCATCATGCTGTTTTTCGGCTGGGGCGCGTTCATCGCGGCCGGCCTCGTCAGCATGTACTACCTCGGACACGCGCCCTGGCCCGCCGAGACCGAGCACGCCACCGACAGCAGCGCCACGGCGGCCGTCTCGTAGATCCGGTCAGCGGCGGGCCCACGCTCCATGATCACGCCGTCGTGCGCAGCGCACTCGGCGGCTGTGAGACCACGGCCCGTGTCCCGGCCTGCCAGGCAGCACGCTCGGAACGACTCCGGCGCAGCGCGGCGCCTCGCTCGCCGCGGCCTCCCGGCGGCGCTGGACACGGGCCTGCTCAATCAAGGCCGGCCCCATCGCCCTGCACCACCTCCGGCTCCGGGAACGCCGGGCGGCTGATCGCGCGCACCGCGCGGGTCTGCCACTCGCAGCTTCTGCGATGGCCGTCGATCCGCCGCTCGGGTGCGACGGCCCGGTGCGCGGCGAGCGCGGCCTGATAGCCGGGGCACGCCGTCTCCCGGGTCTTCACCGGCGCCGCGGCGTGGCCGAGACCGCCGGGGCCTGCTCGGTCCTACGGGGTGCGGGCGCGGCGCCGACCGCCAGGACCCGGATGGTGCGCACGGTGTCCGTGCCGACCGTGCTGTTCGCCACGCGACGATCCGGGTGCTGGTCAGCCGGAGCTGGGTGGCGTACGCGGGTGAGTCCGGGCGCAGGTCCAGGTGCTCGGTCTCCGCGCGGAACGCCACGGCCCTAACCTGGGCGGGCGGGGTAAGGGACACGGCGCCCGCGATGTCCAGCCACTGGTCCAGGCGCTGCCGCCTGAGGCCGGGACGTCCCAGGCCCGGTCGGCCATCAGGCCCTGGAGCACGGCGGTGAACCCGGCCGACTCCCGCCCGTTGCGCCGGGCATCCGTGTTGCGGGGGCGGCGCTTCGTCTTCCGGGTGCCGCCTTCGCTACGGGTCTTGGCGGCCTCGCGCGCCTGGTGCAGCGCGACCTGGGCCAGGTCGACGCCGGACAGCTCCGGGGTCGGCCGCTCGCTGCTGATGATGTTCACGGTCTCCTACCGGCGTCCGACGGACATCAGCGAGCTGCTGCCCGCCGGCTTGCGAGCGCGCTGCACCGACGCCTCGGCGCGGGTCGTGGAGGAGACGGTCAGGGCAGGCAGCAGCGGAGCAGGGCGCCGATGCCGCCGAAAGATCTGCGGGGCATCTGCCCCGGTCGACCTGGTGTGGGCGCACCGCGAGCGTCCGCTCGCCCGGCCTCCGCCCGCGCGAGCGGAGGTGGGGCCCTGCCCGTGACCGCCGACAAGCTGTGTTCTCCACGCGAGCGAGGTAATCCAACCTCGAGCGGACCAACGACGACGCAGCCGCTTCGGCCTTGGGGCGTCCCCGTTCTTCAGTGCTGCTTCCCGGACCGCGACCAGGGTCTGGCGGGTGAGATCGGCCCCACTCAGCTCGGTGCGCACGCGACCACCGCCCCGGGTGGGTCGCTGTTCAGCGGGCGCGCGGCGAGCTCGGGCAGGCGGTCCGTCCGCGGCGCGGGCGCGGCCGCCGTGGTCCGGCCCGCGGCCTGCTCGCGCAGCTGCGCCAGCCGCGTCGCCAGCAGGTGCTGCGCGGTGCGTTCCCGGGGGGGGGGGGGGGGGGGGGGGGGGGGGGGGGGGGGGGGGGGGCGCGGCGGGCCCCGCGCCCCCCGCCCCCCCCCCCCCCCCCCCCCCCCCCCCCCCCCCCCCCCCCCCCCC
>NZ_JASCXL010000152.1:0-20796 GCF_030010595.1 Streptomyces sp. CC224B
CCGCCGGCGGCTCCCGGGGCACGCGTCGCGCCGGGGGCGCCACCGGCCGGGCTGTCCACGGCCGCGGCACCGCTCCGCGCGCCCGGGTCCGCGGGGAAGCCCCCGGCCGGCGTGGAGCCGGTCGCGGCGGCCGCCTTCTTGCGCACCGAGCGGAACGCGCCCTTCAGCCGCTCCGCGGCCTCCTCGCCCTTGCGGCCGCCGGACCCACCGGGCGCCTGCGCGGGCGCCGGAGGCACGGGCGGCAGGGGCACGACCTTCGTCGCGTCCACCGGGTCGTCGAGCCGCTTGCCGGCCGCCGGCTCGGGGGCGTTGATCACGTCCTGGAGCATGCGACGGGCGCTCGCCTCGTCGAGCCGCTGCTCGGGGTCCTTCGCGAGCAGGCCGTAGATGACCTTCTCCAGCAGGGGCCCGGCGTGCCGCGGCGGCTCGACCGCCTCGGTCATCACGGCGGTGAGCGTCGCGATGGCCGAACCCTTGTCGTACGGCGGCACGCCCTCCACCGCCGCGTAGATGAGGCCGCCGAGCGACCACAGGTCGGCCGCCGGCCCCGGCTTGTGGCCGCGCGCCCGCTCGGGCGAGATGTAGGAGGGGGCGCCGACGAGCATGCCGGTCGAGGTGATGGACGGGTCGCCCTCGACCTGGGCGATGCCGAAGTCGGTGAGGACGACGCGGCCGTCCTCCGCGATGAGGACATTGGACGGCTTCACGTCGCGGTGCAGGATGCCCTCGCGGTGCGCGGAGCGCAGCACGTCCAGCACGGCGAGCCCGACCTCGGCCGCGCGCTTCGGCGTGAGCAGCCCGTCCTCGCGGACGGCCTCGGCGAGGGACTTGCCCTCGACCAGCTCCATCACGATCCAGGGGCGGTCGTCCTCGTCGACCACGTCGTAGACCGTCACGGCGCCGGTGTTGCGGATGCGCGCGATGGCCTTGGCCTCGCGCAGGGTGCGCGTGATGAGGCGCCGCTTCTCCTCTTCGTCGATGCTCGACGGGAAGCGCAGCTCCTTCACCGCGACCGTGCGGCCCAGCGTCTCGTCCTTCGCCCGCCAGACCGTGCCCATGCCGCCCCGGCCGAGCACGTCACCGAGCCGGTACCGCCCCGCGAGGAGACGCGCGCTCTGATCCTGACGGGCCCCGCCCGTCTGCTCCGCCTCCGACATGCGTCCCCTCAACTACCCGCACAACCCGCCCTGACAGAGCCTTCATTGTCCCTCACCCCGGGACCGGTCAATGCCGCGGGTCAGATGTCCCACATCGTGGACTTCGCCCCCGGGCACGGGTCCGAGTGAACCCCTGCGCACCAGCCCAAACCCCTCCGGCCATATGCCCCTTGTCCGCCCCCTCCGGTCAAACCGCCCCAACTCCGGCGTGTCCGTGCTCGACAAGCCCCTCCCCCGCCCCTGAAAGGACGTCAGCTCTCCAGCGGGACGATGTCCGGCGCCCCGAGCCGGGCCGCGTCCGCCGTCAGGTCGTCCGGCTGGCGCTGGGACTCACGCTCGGCCTCCACCCGCTTCTCGTAGTGCTGGACCTCGCGCTCGATCTGGTCCTCGTCCCAGCCGAGGACGGGCGCCATCAGCTCCGCGCACTCCCGGGCGCTGCGCGTGCCGCGGTCGAAGGTCTCGATGGAGATGCGGGTGCGGCGCGTGAGGACGTCGTCCAGGTGCCGGGCGCCCTCGTGGGAGGCGGCGTAGACGACCTCGGCGCGCAGGTAGTCGTCGGCGGCGTGCAGCGGGGCGCCGAGCGAGGCGTCCTTCTCGATCAGGTCGAGAACCTCCTCCGCGAGCGAGCCGTAGCGGTTCAACAGGTGCTCGACGCGCACCACGTGGAGCCCGGTGCGCGCGGCGATGCCCGCGCGGGCGTTCCACAGCGCGCGGTACCCCTCGGCCCCGACGAGCGGGATGTCCTCCGTGACGCACTCCGCGACGCGCTGGTCCAGGCCGTGCACCGCCTCGTCCACGGCGTCCTTGGCCATGACGCGGTACGTCGTGTACTTGCCACCCGCGATGACGACCAGGCCGGGCGCGGGGTGCGCGACCGTGTGCTCCCGGGAGAGCTTGCTGGTGGCGTCCGACTCTCCGGCGAGCAGCGGGCGCAGCCCCGCGTACACCCCCTGGACGTCGTCGCGCGAGAGCGGGACCGCGAGGACCGAGTTGACGTGCTCCAGGAGGTAGTCGATGTCTGCGCTGGAGGCCGCCGGGTGGGCCTTGTCCAGGTCCCAGTCCGTGTCGGTGGTGCCGATGATCCAGTGCCGGCCCCAGGGGATGACGAACAGGACGCTCTTCTCCGTGCGCAGGATCAGGCCCGTCGTCGAGTGGATCCGGTCCTTCGGTACGACCAGATGGATGCCCTTGGAGGCCCGGACGTGGAACTGGCCGCGCTCGCCGACCATCGCCTGGGTGTCGTCCGTCCACACCCCCGTGGCGTTCACGACCTGCTTGGCCCGGATCTCGTACTCCCCGCCCCCTTCGACGTCCTGGACGCGGGCGCCGACCACCCGCTCGCCCTCGCGGAGGAAGCCGGTCACCCGCGCGCGGTTGGCGGCCTTGGCGCCGTACGCCGCGGCGGTGCGCACGAGCGTGGCCACGTAGCGGGCGTCGTCCATCTGGGCGTCGTAGTACTGCAGGGCACCGACGAGGGCGTCCTTCTTCAGGCAGGGGGCCACGCGCAGGGCGTGACGCCGGGTCAGGTGGCGGTGCACGGGCAGGCCCCGGCCGTGGCCGCGGGCCATCGACATCGCGTCGTACAGCGCGACGCCCGATCCGGCGTAGAGCCGCTCCCAGGCCTGGTGCCGCAGCGGGTAGAGGAACGGCACCGGCTTCACCAGGTGCGGGGCGAGGCGCTCCAGGAGCAGGCCGCGCTCCTTGAGGGCCTCGCGGACCAGCGCGAAGTCCAGCATCTCCAGATAGCGCAGGCCGCCGTGGACCAGCTTGCTGGACCGGCTCGACGTGCCCGACGCCCAGTCCCTGGCCTCGACCAGGCCCGTGGTCAGGCCCCGGGTCACGGCGTCGAGCGCGGTGCCCGCGCCGACCACCCCGCCGCCCACCACGAGTACGTCCAGCTCGCGCTCGGCCATGCCCGCGAGTGCCTCGGCCCGCTCCGCCGGCCCCAGAGTCGCTGTCCTCACCGCTGCCTCCCGCGGTCGTCGGGTGTGGTCGCGCTCACATCATGCCCAGATTCTTCTCGCGCTCGCCGAGTTCAGCCACCGCCTGTGGACAACACTCCGACGTCGAGAGAGGTCCAATACCGCAAATCGGTCATATTTACTCCTAGTCTGACATTGCGCTGCCGCATCTTGTCCACAGGGCTTGCGTCATCGTCCCGCTCCGGCTATTGGGAAGGGCGCCTCACCGCCATGCCAGCAGACCTCGCCGTCATCGGCCTCGGCCACCTCGGCCTGCCCCTGGCGCAGGCCGCCGCCCACAGCGGCATCGCCACCATCGGCTACGACCCCGTCCGCGCGCCCGAGCTGGCGAGCGGCCGACTTCCCGGCGACGGCGCCGAGGGCACCCTCACCGCCGCCGACGTCCGCCGGATGCTGGCGGGCGGCTTCCGGCCGACGACTGACCCGGCCGAGCTGGGCCGCGTCCGCACCGCCGTGATCTGCGCGCCCACGCCGCAGGCCGCGGACCGGACGCTGGACCTCAGCCATGTGGCCGAGGCCGCCCGGGCGCTTGCGGCGCGGCTGCGCCCGCACACCACGGTCATCCTGGAGTCCCCCGCGTACCCGGGCACCACGGAGGAGTTCCTCCGCCCCCTGCTCGAAGAGGGCTCCGGCCTGCGCGCGGGGCGCGACTTCCACCTCGCCCACTCCCCCGGCCGCCTCGACCCCGGCAACCGCACCCACGGCTACGCGGCCACCCCCAAGGTCATCGGCGGTCTCACCCCCGCCTGCACCGAGTCCGCGGCCGCCTTCTACGGGCGCCTCACCGACAAGGTCGTCCGCGCGCGGGGGCCGCGGGAGGCGGAGACCGTGCACCTCCTGGAGACCAACTACCGGCACGTGAACATGGCCCTGGTCAACGAGATGGCCGTGTTCTGCCACGACCTCGGCATCGACCTGTGGGACGTCATCCGCTGCGCCGAGACCAAGCCGTTCGGCTTCCAGGCCTTCCGCCCGGGCCCCGGTGTCGGCGGCCACGGCACCGCCCTGGACGTGCCGAGCCCGGCCCACGGCACCCGCCCGCTGCGCCTGGTGGAGCTCGCCCAGCAGGTCAACGACCGCATGCCCGGCTATGTGATCCAGCGCGCCGCCGCCCTGCTCAACGAGCACGGCAAGTCCGCCCGCGGCGCCCGGGTGCTGCTGCTCGGCGTCACGTACAAGCCGGACGTCTCCGACCAGCAGGGAGCCCCCGCCCAGGAGATCGCGGTCCGCCTCATGCAGCTCGGCGCCGCCGTCAGCTACCACGACCCGTATGTCGCGCATTGGAACGTTCTCGGCCATCCTGTGCCCCGCGCGGACAGCCTCTACGACGTGGCCGCCGAGGCCGATCTGACGATCCTGCTCCAGCACCACCGCACCTACGACCTCCAGGGGCTCGCCGTCAAGGCCCAACTGCTCCTGGACACGCGGGGCGCGACTCCGGCGGGCGCGGCCCACCGCCTCTGACCCACGGCAAACCCCCTGGGGCCCGTCGGCCACTGCTGCTACCGTGCGGATCCAGCCATTTACCGCACACCAGTGCGCTCATGTCTCAGGGGGACTCCAGATGACGCAGCCCACGCCTCCGGGCCAGCAGGGCCAGCCCTACGGCTACCAACAGCCCCAGCAGCCCTACGGCCAGCCCGGCTACGGCCACCCCCAGCAGCCGCACCCGCCGCAGCAGCCGTACGCCGGCTTCCCGCAGCAGAACGGCTACCAGGCGCCCCACATGGTGCCCGCCCCGCCCGCTCCCGCCCGGGACAACGTGGGCCTGGGTCTCGCGGTCGCCCTGGTGACCGCCCTGGTCGCCGCGGGCGTGTACGGCGCGGTCATCGGAGCCACCGAGCACGAGATCGGCTGGGCGGCGGTCGGCGTCGGCTTCCTCGTGGGCCTGGCCGCCGGCAAGACCGGGGGCCGCAACCCCGTGCTCGGCGTCATCGCGGCCGCCCTGTCGCTCGGCGCCGTCTACCTGGGACAGCTCATCGGCGCGGCCGCCGTCGCCGCCGACAAGCTCAACATGAGCTTCACGGACCTTTTCGTCGACCACTTCGACCTCCTCCAGAAGGGCTGGAAGGAGGAGGCCGACGCCATGACGTTCGTGTTCTTCGCGATCGCCGCGGTGGCCGCCTTCGGCAGCGCCAAGCGCGCCGCGCAGTAACCGCGTACCCGTACGGGACGCGTACGGGCACGGGCACGGGCACGGGCACGGGCACGGGCACGGGCACGGGCACGGGCACGGGCACGGGCACGGGCACGGGTTACGAGTACGGGAAAAGGGGTCCGGGGCCGCCTGACGGCGGTCCCGGACCCCTTCCTCGTGTGTGTCGCCCGCTCAGTGCCGCGCGGACGTCACCGCTTGTGCTGCGAGTCCGCCACCGTCACCTCGACGCGCTGGAACTCCTTGAGCTCGCTGTAGCCGGTCGTGGCCATCGCGCGGCGCAGCGCCCCGAAGAAGTTCATCGAGCCGTCGGGGATGTGCGACGGGCCGGTGAGGATCTCCTCGGTGGTGCCGACCGTGCCCAGGTGGACCTTCTTGCCGCGCGGCACGTCCTCGTGGACGGCCTCCATGCCCCAGTGGTGGCCCTTGCCCGGCGCGTCCGTGGCGCGCGCCAGCGGGGAGCCCACCATCACGGCGTCCGCGCCGCAGGCGATGGCCTTGGGCAGGTCACCCGACCAGCCCACGCCGCCGTCCGCGATGACGTGGACGTAGCGGCCGCCGGACTCGTCCATGTAGTCCCGGCGGGCGGCGGCGACGTCGGCCACGGCGGTGGCCATGGGGACCTGGATGCCCAGGACGTTGCGCGTGGTGTGCGCGGCGCCGCCGCCGAAGCCGACGAGGACACCGGCCGCGCCGGTGCGCATCAGGTGCAGGGCCGCGGTGTACGTGGCGCAGCCGCCGACGATGACCGGGACGTCCAGCTCGTAGATGAACTGCTTCAGGTTCAGCGGCTCGGCGGCGCCGGAGACGTGCTCGGCCGAGACGGTCGTGCCGCGGATCACGAAGATGTCCACGCCCGCGTCCACGACGGCCTTGGAGAACTGGGCGGTGCGCTGCGGGGAGAGCGCGGCGGCGGTGACGACGCCGGAGTCGCGCACCTCCTTGATGCGCTGCCCGATCAGCTCCTCCTTGATGGGCGCGGCGTAGATCTCCTGGAGCCGGCGCGTCGCGGTCTCGGCGGGCAGCTCCGCGATCTCGTCGAGGAGCGGCTGCGGGTCCTCGTACCGCGTCCACAGGCCTTCGAGGTTCAGCACGCCGAGGCCGCCGAGCTCGCCGATGCGGATGGCGGTCGCGGGCGACACCACGGAGTCCATGGGGGCCGCGAGGAAGGGCAGCTCGAAGCGGTAGGCGTCGATCTGCCAGGCGATCGAGACCTCCTTCGGGTCGCGGGTGCGCCGACTCGGTACGACGGCGATGTCGTCGAAGGCGTACGCCCGGCGGCCGCGCTTGCCGCGCCCGATCTCGATCTCAGTCACTGGTGTGGCCCTTCAGCTTTCCTACGGCACTCCGTATGCCGTTCCAGTATCCCCGACACACGCGCGTGGGGGCGGTCCGGGGATTCCCGGGCCGCCCCCACGCGCGCGTGCGCGCCGTCCGCCGCTGCTCGGCGCCTACTTCTTGCCGCTGTAGTTCGGCGCCTCGACCGTCATCTGGATGTCGTGCGGGTGGCTCTCCTTGAGCCCCGCCGAGGTGATCCGGACGAACCGGCCGCGGTCCTGGAGCTCGGGGACCGTACGGCCGCCCACGTAGAACATCGACTGGCGCAGACCGCCCACGAGCTGGTGCACGACGGCCGACAGCGGGCCGCGGTAGGGCACCTGGCCCTCGATGCCCTCGGGCACGAGCTTCTCGTCGGAGGCGACGCCCTCCTGGAAGTACCGGTCCTTGGAGAAGGAGCGCTGCTCGCCGCGGGACTGCATGGCCCCCAGGGAGCCCATGCCGCGGTACGACTTGAACTGCTTGCCGTTGATGAAGAGCAGCTCGCCCGGGGACTCCTCGCAGCCCGCGAGCAGCGAGCCCAGCATGACCGTGTCCGCCCCGGCGACGAGCGCCTTGGCGATGTCGCCGGAGTACTGCAGGCCGCCGTCGCCGATCACCGGGACACCGGCCTCCTTGGCGGCGAGCGCGGCCTCGTAGATGGCCGTCACCTGCGGTACGCCGATGCCGGCGACGACGCGGGTGGTGCAGATGGAGCCGGGGCCGACGCCCACCTTGATGCCGTCGACACCGGCGTCGATGAGCGCCTGGGCGCCCTCGCGGGTGGCGATGTTGCCGCCGATGACGTCGACGCCGCTCGAGTTCGACTTGATCTTGGCGACCATGTCGCCGACCAGCCGGGAGTGGCCGTGCGCGGTGTCGACGACGATGAAGTCGACGCCCGCCTCGATGAGCGCCTGGGCGCGGTCGAAGGCGTCGCCGGCGACGCCCACGGCGGCACCGACGATGAGGCGGCCCTCGGCGTCCTTCGCGGCGTTCGGGTACTTCTCGGCCTTCACGAAGTCCTTGACCGTGATGAGGCCCTTGAGGACGCCGCTGTCGTCGACCAGCGGCAGCTTCTCGATCTTGTGGCGGCGCAGCAGCTCCATGGCGTCCACACCGGAGATGCCGACCTTGCCGGTGACCAGCGGCATCGGCGTCATGACCTCGCGGACCTGGCGGGAGCGGTCCGCCTCGAAGGCCATGTCACGGTTGGTGACGATGCCGAGCAGCTTGCCCGCGCCGTCGGTCACCGGGACGCCGCTGATGCGGAACTTGGCGCAGATCGCGTCGGCCTCGGCGAGCGTGGCGTCCGGGTGCACCGTGATGGGGTCGGTGACCATGCCGGACTCGGAGCGCTTGACCAGGTCGACCTGGTTGGCCTGGTCGGCGATCGACAGGTTGCGGTGCAGTACGCCGACGCCGCCCTGGCGGGCCATGGCGATGGCCATGCGGGACTCGGTGACCTTGTCCATGGCCGCGGAGAGCAGCGGGACGTTCACCCGGACGTTCTTCGAGACGTACGAGGCGGTGTCGATGTCACCGGGCGCCATGTCCGACGCGCCCGGCAGCAGCAGCACGTCGTCGTAGGTCAGCCCGAGTGTCGCGAATTTCTCGGGCACTCCGTCGACGTTGGCAGTCATGACACCTTCCCCAAATGGCCTTGATCGGTGCGGATGTCCATGCTAACGGGAAGCAGGGCTCTCTCATTCCACGGTTCCCGGCGGCCCGGGGCTTCGTAGGTTCGCACGAAGCCGCGCCGAGGGGCTTTCCCGGTGGTCGGTGTGGCGCCGTCCCCGACGGTCGCGGGTGGCTGGTCGCGTAGTTCCCCGCGTCCCTTCGGGCGCTCCTCGGACTGCTGTGCGGACTACTGCTCGGCCAGTGCGCGCAGGCGGCTCAGGGCCCGGTGCTGGGCGACCCGGACGGCGCCGGGGGACATGCCGAGCACCTGCCCGGTCTCCTCCGCGGTCAGGCCGACGGCGACGCGCAGGAGCAGCAGCTCCCGCTGGTTCTCGGGCAGGTTGGCGAGCAGCTTCTTGGCCCACTCGGCGTCGCTGCTGAGCAGCGCCCGCTCCTCGGGGCCGAGGGAGTCGTCGGGGCGCTCGGGCATCTCGTCCGAGGGGACGGCGGTCGAGCCCGGGTGCCGCATCGCGGCCCGCTGGAGGTCCGCGACCTTGTGCGCGGCGATGGCGAAGACGAAGGCTTCGAAGGGCCGCCCCGTGTCGCGGTAGCGCGGCAGCGCGAGCAGGACCGCCACGCAGACCTCCTGCGCGAGGTCCTCCACGAAGTGGCGGGCGTCACCCGGCAGTCGGGACAGCCGGGTGCGGCAGTAGCGGAGAGCGAGGGGGTGGACGTGGGCCAGGAGGTCGTGCGTGGCCTGCTCGTCGCCCTCGACGGCGCGAAGGACGAGGGCACCGATCACCGTCGTCTTGTTCTCGCGCATCGGTCCATGGTGCCTTGGCGCCGGCTGTTCTGTGGCACCGCGTCCGTAGTTGTGCGCCGAAGCGTTATGAGCAGGTGCGCCGAAACTCATCTCCCGCGCCCTCCCCTTCCGCTCGGCCGACTCGTCCCCAAGGAACTCCACACCTCAAGGATGCGGCATCGGCGGCGAAGCGCCACAAGCCGCTCCCGGGCGGGCGGTGGCGGGCGTCCATGGCCCCGCCCGCCACGCGGCGGGCGGGGAACGCCATGCCCCCGCGACAACGCACCTAGCGAACCAGGCCCCAGCGGAAGCCGAGCGCGACCGCGTGCGCGCGGTCCGAGGCGCCGAGCTTCTTGAACAGGCGCCTGGCGTGGGTCTTCACCGTGTCCTCGGAGAGGAAGAGCTCGCGCCCGATCTCCGCGTTGGACCGGCCGTGGCTCATGCCCTCGAGCACCTGGATCTCACGCGCGGTGAGCGTGGGCGCGGCGCCCATCTCGGCGGAGCGCAGCCGCCGCGGCGCCAGCCGCCAGGTCGGGTCGGCGAGGGCCTGCGTGACGGTCGCGCGCAGCTCCGCGCGCGAGGCGTCCTTGTGCAGATAGCCGCGGGCGCCCGCGGCGACCGCGAGCGCGACCCCGTCCAGGTCCTCGGCGACGGTGAGCATGATGATGCGCGCGCCGGGGTCGGCGGAGAGCAGCCGCCGCACGGTCTCGACGCCGCCCAGACCGGGCATGCGTACGTCCATCAGGATCAGGTCCGAGCGGTCGGCGCCCCAGCGGCGGAGGACTTCCTCGCCGTTGGCCGCTGTCGTCACGCGCTCGACGCCGGGCACGGTCGCGACCGCGCGGCGCAGCGCCTCTCGGGCGAGCGGGGAGTCGTCGCAGACGAGGACGGATGTCATGGCCGCCCTCCGCAGCTGATGCGCGTCACCTTGAGCCTCCAGGCTGGTACAAGTCGTCACCTGTGCGGTTGACGCTCTCGGACACCTGCCCGAGCGCTTGTTGTTTCAACCGCCTCCGCCCTCTCAACGACGGTCACTCGAAAGAGTTACGGGTCGGTCGATCCCCTTCGGCACTCTACGTGAGGGCGCAGACACGGCACAGACGGCGAGGGCCCACACATCGCTTATTGCGGCCTATGCCCCATTTAGCGGCTTTTCTTCCCTTTTGAAGGTGTCTGTGGCTAGATTCGCAATGAGTCATATTTTCATCTCCTTAGACAGTAGATGTACGGTCATGGGCACCGTCCGCGTCACCACGGCTACACAGGAGACATGCAATGGCAGATTTCTCCCGCCTCCCCGGACCGAACGCCGATCTGTGGGACTGGCAGCTCCTCGCGGCCTGCCGTGGGGTGGACAGCTCGCTCTTCTTCCACCCGGAGGGCGAGCGCGGTGCGGCGCGGAGCGCGCGCGAGAACTCGGCCAAGGAGGTCTGCATGCGGTGCCCGGTGCGCGCCGAGTGCGCCGCGCACGCGCTCGCGGTACGGGAACCGTACGGCGTGTGGGGCGGCCTGACCGAGGACGAACGCGAGGAGCTGATGGGCCGCGCCCGGAACCGGCTGGTCAGCACGGCCAGTACATCCAGCGCGTCCAGTACGTCCAGTACGTCCAGTGCGTCCGGTGCCGGTGTCGGCGCGTCCAGTACGTCCGGTGCCGGTGTCGGCGCGTCCAGTACGGGCGGGGGCGGGGGCAGTCCGGCCCCCTGATTCCGCGAAGGAACGTTTCTGCTGGGGCCTTGGGCCCCGGCTCAGGGCCTCCGGCCCGCCGTCGCGACGCCCGTGAGGTGGTCGAGGGTCGCCGCCACCGCCGGCACCTGTGCCAGGTCGGGCAGGGTGAGCGCGACGATCTCGCGCCGCACCGCGGGCTCCACCGCCACCGCGCGGGCCCCCTTGGCGCGCACCGACTCCAGGGCGAGCTCGGGCAGCACCGCCACGCCGAGCCCGGCGCCGACCAGGCCGATCACCGCCGGGTAGTCGTCCGTCGCGAAGTCGATGCGGGGCTCGAAGCCCGCGCCCCGGCAGACCTCGACGAGCTGGCGGCGGCAGCGCGGGCAGCCCGCGATCCACGACTCGTCCGCCAGTTCACCGATCGTGACGGCGTCCGCCTTCGCCAGGCGGTGGCCGTCCGGCACGAGGCCGACGAGCCGGTCGGCGAGCAGGGGCCGTACGACGAGGTCGTCCCACTCCTCGGTGGCGCCTGCCCCCTCGTACCGGAAGGCCACCGCGACGTCGCAGTCGCCCTCGCGGAGCATCTCCACCGAGCGGGGCGGCTCGGCCTCCTCCAGCGAGACGCGGGTGCCGGGGTGCGCGGCGCGCAGGGCGGCGAGGGCGCCGGGGACGAGCGTGGAGGAACCGCTGGGGAAGGAGACGAGCCGGACCCGGCCCGCGCGCAGGCCGGCGATCGCGGCGACCTCCTCCTCGGCCGCGGTGAGCCCGGCGAGGATGGTCGCGGCGTGCCGGACCAGGGCCTCGCCGGCCTGGGTGAGGCGCATCTCGCGGCCCGTACGGACGAGCAGCGGCGTGCCCGTCGACGTCTCCAGGGCCTTCATCTGCTGGCTGACGGCGGGCTGGGTGCAGCCGAGCTCGCGGGCCGCCGCCGAGAAGGAGCCGGTGGCGGCGACGGCGCGCAGGACACGGAGGTGACGGGCCTCGATCATGCCTTGAGCATAAGTGAGGCTTGGGCGCAATGCACAATATTGCGTAGCTGCTTTGAGCATGTGCCGCCTAGCCTGACCGTATGAAGCTTCTCTCCGTGAACGTGGGCCAGGCGAAGGCCGTGCCCTACACCGACTCGCCCGGGGGCGTGACCGGGATCGACAAGCGCCCCGTGGAGGGGCCCGTCCGGGTGAGCGCGCCCGGCCCGAAGGGGACCGGCGGCAGCGGACTCGCCGGGGACACGATCTGCGAACTGCGCCACCACGGCGGCGACGACCAGGCGGTGTATGCCTTCGCGCGCGAGGACCTCGACGAGTGGGGGCGGGTCCTCGACCGGCAGTTCGCCAACGGCGCCTTCGGCGAGAACCTCACCACGACGGGCGTGGACGTGAACGGCGCGCTCATCGGCGAGCGGTGGCGCGTCGGGCCGCGGCTGCTCCTGGAGGTCACCTCGGCCCGCATCCCGTGCCGTACGTTCCAGGGGCACATCGGCGAGCGGGGCTGGGTGCGGCGGTTCACGCGGGCCGTGCTGCCCGGCGCGTACCTGCGGGTGCTGGAGCCGGGCGAGATCCAGACGGGGGACCCGGTCGAGGTCGTGCACCGGCCGGACCACGACATCACCGTCGCGCTGCAGTTCCAAGCCGTGACGACGGAGCGCGCCCTGCTGCCGCGGCTCCTGGAGGCGGGGGACGCGCTGCACCCCGAGCTGATCAAAAAGGCCCGCACGTACGTGGCCAAGCACGGCGGTTGACACCGCCGGGCGCCCGCGCGGGCACCGCACCCGGGGTGCGTGGCGCGCGGGCGCCCCCGGCCTCACTAGCCTTGGTCCATGACTACGGCTCTCATCACGGGTGCGACCGCGGGTATCGGCGCCGCCTTCGCCCGGCGCCTGGCCGCCGACGGCTACAGCCTCGTCCTGGTGGCACGTGACACGAAGCGGCTGCGGGAGCAGGCGACCGAGCTGCACGACCGGCACGGCATCGAGGCGGAGGTCCTGACCGCCGACCTCTCCACGGAGGACGGCATCACCGCCGTCGAGGAACGGCTCGCCAGCCGCCGCGACCCCGTCGACCTCCTCGTCAACAACGCCGGGTTCGGCAACAAGGGCCAGTTCCTGGAGGTCTCGCTCGCCGACGAGCTGACGATGCTGAAGGTGCACTGCGAGGCGGTGCTCCGGCTGACGTCGGCGGCGACCGCGGCCATGCGGGAGCGGCGGCGCGGCGGCGTCGTCAACGTCGCCTCGGTGGCCGCCTTCGTGCCGCGCGGTACGTACGGCGCATCCAAGGCGTGGGTGGTCCAGTTCACCCAGGGGGTGGCCCGGGACCTGGCCGGGACCGGCATCCGGCTCATGGCGCTGTGCCCGGGGTTCGTCCGCACCGAGTTCCACGAGCGGGCCGGGATGGGCACGGACAACATCCCCAAGTGGATGTGGCTGGACGCGGACAAGCTGGTCGCCGCCGCCCTCACCGACCTGGCCCGCGGCAAGACCCTCTCGGTCCCGGACCCGCGCTACAAGGCCCTCATGGGCGTGGTGAAGATGACCCCCCGCGCGCTCCTGGGCGGCGTCACGTCCCGCACGGGCAGGAAGTACGGCCCCCAGTAAGCGGCTTGGGGGTGCCCCGGCAAGGGGGCGCGGGCACGGACACGACAAGCGCCCCGAAGGGGCGCGGGGAACGGCGCGAGGACGGACCACGGCCCGCACCCGGCAACGCGCCGGGACCCGGCAGACGCGCAGCCGACAGACGCGCAGCCTGCACACGCGCGGCCTGCACACGCCGAAGGCCCGGCACCCCGCGACGGGGTGCCGGGCCTTCGGCCGCGCGCCTGAGCCGGCGCACGCGAAGAGCGCATCGCTCAGTGGGAGTGACCGTGCCCGTGGCCGTGCCCGGCCTCGGCCTCCTCCTCCGCCGGCTTCTCGACGACCAGGGTCTCGGTCGTGAGCAGCAGGGAGGCGATGGAGGCCGCGTTCTCCAGGGCGGAGCGGGTGACCTTCACCGGGTCGATGACGCCGGCCTTGACCAGGTCGACGTACTCGCCGGTCGCGGCGTTGAAGCCCTGGCCCTTGTCCAGCTCCGCCACCTTGGTGGTGATGACGTAGCCCTCGAGGCCGGCGTTCTCGGCGATCCAGCGCAGCGGCTCGACGACGGCCTTGCGGACGACCGTGACACCGGTGGCCTCGTCGCCGGACTTGTCGAGGTTGCCCTCGAGCACCTTCGCGGCGTGGACGAGCGCGGAGCCACCACCGGAGACGATGCCCTCCTCGACCGCGGCGCGGGTCGCGGAGATGGCGTCCTCCAGACGGTGCTTCTTCTCCTTCAGCTCCACCTCGGTGGCGGCGCCGACCTTGATCACGCACACGCCGCCGGCCAGCTTCGCGAGGCGCTCCTGGAGCTTCTCGCGGTCCCAGTCGGAGTCGGTGGTCTCGATCTCGGCCTTGATCTGGGCGACGCGGGCCTCGACGTCGGCCGTGTTGCCGCCGCCGTCGACGATGGTCGTGTCGTCCTTGGTGATCGTCACGCGGCGGGCGGTGCCGAGCACGTCCAGGCCGACCTGGTCGAGCTTGAGGCCGACCTCCTCGGCGACGACGGTGCCGCCGGTGAGGGTGGCCATGTCGCCGAGCATCGCCTTGCGGCGGTCACCGAAGCCGGGGGCCTTGACGGCCACCGCGTTGAAGGTGCCGCGGATCTTGTTGACCACCAGGGTCGACAGGGCCTCGCCCTCGACGTCCTCGGCGATGATCAGCAGCGGCTTCGAGGAGCCGGCCTGGATGACCTTCTCCAGGAGCGGCAGCAGGTCCTGGATGGAGGAGATCTTGCCCTGGTGGATGAGGATGTACGCGTCCTCCAGGACGGCCTCCATGCGCTCCTGGTCCGTCACGAAGTACGGCGACAGGTAGCCCTTGTCGAAGGCCATGCCCTCGGTGAAGTCCAGCTCCAGACCGAAGGTGTTGGACTCCTCGACGGTGATGACACCGTCCTTGCCGACCTTGTCCATCGCCTCGGCGATGAGCTCGCCGACCTGCTGGTCCTGGGCGGAGAGCCCGGCCACGGCGGCGATGTCGGACTTGTCGTCGATCGGCCGCGCGGTGGCGAGCAGCTCGTCGGAGACGGCCTTGACGGCGGCGTCGATGCCCTTCTTCAGGGCGGCCGGGGAGGCGCCGGCGGCGACGTTGCGCAGGCCCTCCTTGACCAGGGCCTGGGCCAGGACCGTGGCGGTGGTGGTGCCGTCACCCGCGATGTCGTTGGTCTTGGTCGCCACCTCCTTCACGAGCTGGGCGCCCAGGTTCTCGTACGGGTCCTCGACCTCGACCTCACGGGCGATGGTGACGCCGTCGTTGGTGATGGTGGGGGCGCCGAACTTCTTGTCGATGACGACGTTGCGACCCTTGGGGCCGATCGTCACCTTGACCGTGTCGGCAAGCTTGTTGACGCCGCGCTCGAGGGCGCGACGGGCGTCCTCGTCGAACTTCAGGATCTTCGCCATGGGAGCGTTTCAGCCCTCTCGGATACTCGTATGAACGAACCGCGCCCCTCGCCGCCCGGCATCAGCGGGGGTGACCAGGGGCGCGGCGCGAAGCAAATCTGCCGGGTGAAAGCAGCGACTACTGCTGGATCACTTCTCGATGATCGCGAGCACGTCGCGGGCCGAGAGCACCAGGTACTCGTCGCCGTTGTACTTCACCTCGGTGCCGCCGTACTTGCTGTAGAGCACGACGTCGCCGACCTTCACGTCGAGCGGAAGGCGCTCGCCGTTCTCGAAACGGCCCGGGCCCACGGCGAGGACGGCGCCCTCCTGGGGCTTCTCCTTCGCGGTGTCCGGGATGACCAGGCCAGAGGCCGTGGTCTGCTCGGCGTCCAGCGGCTGGACCACGATGCGGTCCTCGAGCGGCTTGATGGCAACCTTGGAGCTGGCGGTCGTCACGATCCGACCTCCCCCTTCGGAGATCTCGCGGGGTTAACTGATCTAGAGGTGGCGACCAGGTGGATCCGTCGTCGCGGGTGCCGGACCTGCCCGTCGCTTCTGGCACTCTCCATGCGGGAGTGCCAGGGCCGAGACTAGGACGGCGATTAGCACTCGGTCAAGCGGAGTGCCAATTGGCTGCCGCCGGCCTGGCGGCGTACCGGCTCTGCCGGGCTCCGCCGCGCGGGGTGTCAGGGCGCGACCGGAGGGGTGTCCTTGTGGCAACGCTTCGCGCGCGGGGTGGGTTCCGCGCGGGGCGCGGGAGTGTGGGAGCTGAGGGCGGAGGCCCCACTCGCCCCGCGGAACGGCTGCCCGCAGCGAGGCGGCTCCTGCAGGGGGATTCTCTCCGCCGCCTTGCGGCCCAGGCGTTCGATCGGGTCCACCGATTGGGCGCAGGCCGTCAGGAGGAGGAGCGGCAGCAGCAGGAGGGCCGGGGCGCGTTTCACACGTAGTCCTCGAGTCACACGTAGTCCTCGAGCCGGGCCACCGCGTACCCCCTGCCGGTGACCGTTTTCATGACCGTCCGGACCATGTCCGTCATCGAGCCGTCCCAGTCGTCGCTGCCGCGGAAGTGCGTGAGGATGATGTCGCCGGGGTGCAGGTCGCGGTCCCATTCGCGCCAGGCCATGCGGTCGGCGAAGCCCTCCGACGCCCAGAGCGGCACCGCCTTGATGCCGCAGGACTTGGCGGCGCGCAGGGTGTCGCGGTCGTAGTTGCCGTACGGCGGCCGGAACAGCTCGGGCCGCTTGCCGTACCGCCTCTCGATGACGTCCTGCATGCCGCAGATCTCGCGCCGCTGCGCCCTGTACGAGAGGTCCGGCATGTAGCGGTGGTTGAGGGTGTGGTTGTTCAGGGCGGTGCCGCGGTCCTGCATCTGCTTGAAGTAGCCGTAGTTGGTCTTGATCAGGTAGTTGCTGAGGAACGCGGTGTACGGGATGCGCAGGTCGCTCATCATCCGCAGGAACGCCGGGTCCTTCTCGGCGCCGTCGTCGACGGTCAGGAAGACGACCTTGCGCTTGGTCGGGACCGTGGTGAACACCGGCGGCAGCTTCGCGTGCCCGCGCACCCCGAAGCCCTTGCGCGTCTTCAGGCGCGGCTTCACGGCGGGCGGCGGGGGCGCCGCCAGCGGGACCCGGGACAGGCCCCAGTAGCTCGCGGCGGCGGCCCGCGCGGTGTGGTTCGCGCGCACGCGCTGGGCGTACTCGTGCAGCGCCTGCGCGGGGGGCGCGAGCTGGGGCGGCTGGCCGTGCGCGCCCCCCGCGCCCTCCCCGGCGTCCGACGCGCAGCCGGAGGCGACCGCGCCGGCGCCGAGCGCGGCCACGGTGAGCACCGCCCGCCTCCGCGTCTTCCGTGCCTTTCTCACCTTTCCGGAGGATTTCGCATCTTGTCGTACTAGTACACGTCGCATGGCGCCGGATCCTCGCAGTCCAGGGCCCTGCGGCGGGGTCGACACCGCTGCCGGACGCGTACCTTCCACCGACTGGCCCACAATGGGCCGGTGAACGCTCCGCACGATCAGCAGTCCGCCACGACGGCCTTCGCCGCGCTTCTCACCGACGAGGGCGCCGCCCTGCTCGACGCCGTACGGGACGTCGAGCCCGCCGAGGAGCTCGCGGTGGCGACCCGGCTGCGCCGCGACCACCCCGTCGGCCTGGTCTCGGCGGCGCTCGCCCAGGCGCGCCTGCGGCAGCGGGCGGTGGCGAAGTTCGGGGCCAAGGACGCCGCGCGGATGTTCTTCACGCCGAACGGGGTCGAGCAGTCCACGCGCACGTCCGTGGCGGCCTACCGGGCGGAGCGGTTCCGGGAGCTCGGGGTGCGGCGGGTCGCCGATCTGTGCTGCGGCATCGGCGGTGACGCCCTCGCGCTCGCGCGCGCCGGGATCGCGGTCCTCGCCGTCGACCGCGACCCGCTGACCTGCGCGGTCGCGCGCGCCAACGCCGAGGCCCTGGGCCTCGACGGCCTCATCGAGGTGCGCGAGGCGGACGTGACCGAGGTGGACACGGGCGGCTGCGACGCGGTCTTCGTCGACCCCGCGCGGCGCGGCGGCCGCGGCCGGATCTTCGACCCGGAGGCGTACTCGCCGCCGCTGTCCTGGGCGGTGGCCGCCGCCCGGGAGGCCCCCCGCGCCGCGCTGAAGATCGCTCCCGGCATCCCCCACGACGCCGTGCCCGCGGAGGCGGAGGCCGAGTGGATCTCGGACGGCGGGGACGTGAAGGAGGCGGTGCTGTGGTTCGGGACAGGGGCGCCCGCCTCGCACCGCGCGACCCTGCTGCCGTCGCGCGCCTCCCTCAGCGCCGCGCGCGCCGCCATGCCGCCGGACCCGGCCGTGCGCCCCGTGGGCCGCTACCTGTACGAGCCGGACGGCGCCGTCATCCGCGCCCATCTGGTCGCGGACGTGGCCGCCCGGGTGGAGGGCGGGCTCGTCGACGAGACGATCGCCTACGTGACCTCCGACGTCGCCCGCCCGACGCCGTACGCCACCGCGTACGAGATCACGGACCAGCTCCCCTTCAACGTCAAGAAGCTGAAGGCGCTGCTGCGGGAGCGCGGCGTCGGGATCCTCACGGTCAAGAAGCGGGGCTCGGCGGTGGAGCCGGAGGAGCTGCGCCGCAAGGTGAAGCCCCAGGGCCCCGGGTCCGCCACGGTCTTCCTGACCCGCGTCGCCGGGGCCCCCACGATGCTGCTGGGGCACCCCCTCAAGCCCGGGGAGCCGGCTACTCGGCCCTGACGCGCTCCCCGGCCACGGGGGCGGCCCGGTCCTCGCCCGCCCCGGGCCCCGGCCGGGCCGCGGGCCCGTGCAGCACCCCGGTGGCCGCGGCCGCCGCGACCAGCAGCCCCGCCGCCACCGCGTACGCCGCCGCGTACCCCTGCGCGAGCCCCGCGGACCCCGTGCCGGTCGCGCTCGCCGCCACCGTCACGAGCACCGCGAGCCCGATCGAGCCCCCGATCTGACGTGAGCTGTTGAGCAGCCCGGACGCCATCCCCGCCTCCTCCGGGGCCACCCCGGCCGTCGCGGACGTGCCGAGCGGTACGAAGCACATGCCGATGCCCACGCTGGCCACCAGCGACGGCCCGAGCACGGACCCCGCGAAGGTCCCGCCCGCCTCCACGGCCAGCGCGAACCACGCGAACCCGGCCGCGCCGAGCAGCCCGCCCGCCACCAGCAGCGCCCGCTCCCCGACCCGGCCGACCGTCCGGGCCGCCACCACCGTGCCCGCCACGACCCCCGCGCAGAACGGCAGGAAGGCGGCCCCGGCGCGCGTGGGCCCGTACCCCAGGACCTCCTGGAGGTAGAGCGAGGTGAAGTAGAACGCGGCGAACTGGCCCGCGGACATCAGCAGCGAGAAGGCGTTCGCCGACAGCACGGGGCGGTGCGCGAGCAGCCCGAGGCGCAGCAGCGGCTGCCGGGCGCGCCGCTCGCCGCGCCGCTCGACGACGCAGAACGCGGCGAGCAGCACGGCCGCGGCCGCCAGCGTGCCGAGTGTGGCGGCCGAGCCCCAGGGGTGCGTCTCGGTACGGACCAGGCCGAGGACCAGGACCGCCGTACCGGCGGTGACGAGCAGCGCCCCGAGGACGTCCAGGCGCGGACGGCCCGGCCCCGGGCGGTCGGCGGGGACGCCGGGGCGGACGGCGGCGAGCACGGCGAGCACCACCGGGACGTTGACCAGCATCACCGAGCGCCAGCCGACCCAGTCGGTGAGCAGGCCGCCCGCCATGATCCCGACGGCGCCGCCGAGCGCGCCGGAGGCACCCCACAGGCCGAGCGCCCGCGCCCGGACCGGTCCCGCCGGGTGGTGCACGGTGATCAGCGCGAGCGCCACCGGCGCCAGGGCGGCGGCGCCCGCCCCCTGCACGGCCCGCGCCGCCACGAGCTGCCCCGCGCTCTGGGCGAGGCCCCCGGCGAGGCTCGCGACCCCGAAGACGGCGAACCCGGCGACGAGCGTGCGCCGCCGCCCCAGGAGGTCGGCGAGCCGTCCGCCGAGCATGAGCAGCCCGCCGAACGCGAGCGCGTACGCGTTGACGACCCAGGTCAGCGACTCGGGCGCGAAGCCGAGGCCGCGGCCCATGTCGGGCAGGGCGATGTTGACGACGGACATGTCGAGGGAGACGAGGAACTGCACGGTCAGGAGCACGGGGAGCAGCAGGAAGCTGCGCCCTGAGGGCTGCTTCGTCATGCCCCGCAGATTAATATACGCGTATAGAAAATAGGAGGGGTGAGCACGGAGCAGGGCGGGCGTGAGGATGAGGCCGTGGCAGCGGAAGAACGTACGGAAGGGCCGGCCGGGGCCCGGCCGGAGCCGAAGAAGCGCGGTGTGGGGCGGCCCCGGCGCATCGGGGTGGACGCGATCGTCGGCGTGGCGCGGCGCATCCTCCGGGAGGAGGGCGTCGAGGCGCTCAGCATGCGCCGGGTCGCCAAGGAGGTGGGGGCCACGCCCATGGCCCTCTACCACCACGTGCGCGACAAGGACGAGCTCCTGATGCTCGCCCTGGACGGCACGGCGGCCACCCTGCCGCGCCCGGAGCTGCCCGCCGACCCGCGCGAGCGGATGGTCGCCGTCGCGGTCCACATGCACGCCGTCCTGGAGGAGCTGCCCTGGGTGGTGGAGGTGCTCCGGCTCGGCGGGCTCACCGACCGGGGCGCGCTGTGGATGGTCGAGGAGCTGGTCGACACGGGGATCGCCTGCGGCCTCACGCCCGAGGAGGCCGTGCACGCGTACGCGACGCTGTGGCACTGCGTGTACGGGAGCCTGGTCTACCGGCGGGCGGTGGCCCGGCGGGCCGGGGGGCCCGATCGTGAGCGGTACTTTCCCGGCATGCTGAGCGGGGCGGACGCCGGTGAGCTGCCCCGGCTGACCGCGCTGGCGGACCGCTGGGGGGAGCTGACCGCTTCCTACGACGTGGGGGTGCAGTTGAGGGCGGTGGTGGACGGGTTGCTGGGGCCTCGCGGGGGCGCCCCGGTCCCGCCCCTTTCCCGAAACCAAGGGGCTCCGCCCCCTGGACCCCCGGCGCAATCGCGCTGACGCGCTCGTCCTCAATCGCCGGACGGGCTGGAATGCTCGGCGCGGCCCGGCGAAGAATGCAGCCCGTCCGGCGTTTGAGGACGAGGCGCGGAGCGCCGATACCGGGGGGGGCGCGGGGGGGGGGGCGCCC
>NZ_JASCXL010000153.1:0-20516 GCF_030010595.1 Streptomyces sp. CC224B
GGCCGGCGCCCGGCTTGCCCGGCCGCGCCCCCCGGTGGGTGTGTTTCGTGGCCCGCCCCCCCCGCGGGGGGGGGGGGGGCGTCGGGGGGGGGGGGCCCGCCGACTTCCGCCACGCGCGCGTGGCGGGTGTGGAGCTCCGCCGCGATCGTCACCGCCGTCGTGCTCGCCGTCCTCGTCGTGCCGCCCGTCGTGAACCTCGACGAGCAGGCCGTCCACCTCGCCGACAAGCTCCTGCCGCCGTCGTGGGAGCACCCCTTCGGCACCGACGACGTGGGCCGCGACCTGCTCGTCCGCTGCGTCTACGGGCTGCGCGTCTCACTGCTCGTCGGCGTCGTCGCCGCCGTGGTCGCCACCGTCGTCGGCACCGCCGTGGGCGCGCTCGCCGCCGCCTGCGGCGGCTGGGTCGACCGGATCGTGATGCGCCTCGTCGACGTCTTCGCCTCGGTCCCGCACCTGCTGCTCGGCATCTTCATCGTGGCGATGTTCCGGCCCGGCGTCTGGCCCGTGGTGATCTCCGTCGGACTCACGCACTGGCTGTCCACGGCCCGCATCGTCCGCGCCGAGGTCCTGTCCCTGCGCTCCCGCCCGTACGTCGACGCCGCCATCTCCGGCGGCGCCTCCCGCTGGCGGGTGACCGTACGCCACCTGCTGCCCGGCGTCCTGCCCCAGGCGGGCCTCGCCGCCGTCCTGATGGTGCCGCACGCCATCTGGCACGAGTCCGCGCTGTCCTTCCTCGGCCTCGGCCTGCCCACGCACCAGGCGAGCCTCGGCACCCTCGTGCAGGGCGCCCGCAGCTCGCTGCTCGCGGGCGACTGGTGGCCGACGCTGTTCCCCGGCCTGTTCATCATCGTGCCCACCCTGGCGATCGCGGGCCTCGCGGGCGCCTGGCGCGAGCGCATCAACCCGCGCCGCCGATCGGAGCTGATGCTGTGACCGCCGCGCCCGTCCTGTCGGTCCAGGGCCTGTCCGTCCGCTTCCGCATGCGCGGCGGCGCGTACGTGTCCGCCGTGACCGACGCCCGCTTCGACCTCGCGGCGGGGGAGTGCCTCGCCCTCGTCGGCGAGAGCGGCTGCGGCAAGTCCGTGCTCGCCTCCGCCCTGCTCGGCCTGCTGCCGGCGAACGCCGAGACCGCCGGGGCCGCGCTCCTGGGCGACCTCGACCTGCTGACCGCCGATGAGCGCACCCTCGCCCGCACCGTCCGCGGGCGGCGCGTCGGCCTGGTGCCGCAGAGCCCGGCCGCGCACCTGACGCCCGTACGCACCGTCCGCTCCCAACTGGAGGAGACTCTCCGGGAGCTCACCGGCGTCCGCCGCCCCGGGCTGCGCGCGGCCGCCGAGGCGGCGGCCGACCGGGCCTCCTTCCCTCGCGGGCACCTCGACCGGTACCCGCACGAGCTGTCCGGCGGCCTCGCCCAGCGCGCCGCCACCGCGCTCGCCCTCGTCGGCGACGCGCCGCTGCTCCTGGCCGACGAACCCACCACCGGCCTCGACCGCGAGCTCGTCGACCGCACCGTCGACGAGCTGCGCCGCCACGTCGGCGACGACCGCGCGCTGCTGTTGATCACCCACGACCTGGCCGCGGCCCGGCGCGTCGCGGACCGCGTCGCGGTGATGTACGCGAGCCGCATCGTCGAGATCGCCGACGCCCGGGCCTTCTTCGACGGGCCCGGCCCGCGCCACCCGTACGCCCGCGGCCTCCTGAACGCCCTGCCCGAGCGGGAGTTCACCCCCATCCCCGGCATGCCGCCCGAGCTGTCGGCGCTGCCGGACGGATGCGCGTTCGCCCCGCGCTGCGCCCGGGCGGACGAGGCGTGCGGGGTCCTGCCCGTACTGGCGGGCACGGACGCGGACGCGAGCGCGAGCGCGGGCGCCGGGGGTGACGGCGCGGGGGACCGGGGCGTGGGCGACGAGCGCGCGGGCGCCGAGCGGGCTGGGCATGGGCGCGCGGGCGACGGGCCCTCGGGCGACGGGCGCTCGGGGTACGGGCGCGTGGGTGACGAGCGTGCGGCGTACGGGCGCGCGGGCGGCGGACGCTCAGGGGGCGAGGGCGTCGCCTGCCACCACCCGCACCCCCACCCGCACACCGTCGCGCTGGAGGCGCCCCGTGCTTGAACTGCGCTCCGTCACGGCCGGATACGACCGCCGCGACCCCGTCGTCCGCGACGTACACCTCACCGTCGCGCCCGGCGAGGCGGTCGGCCTCCTCGGCCCCAGCGGCTGCGGCAAGTCCACGCTGGCCCGCGTCGCGGCGCTGCTGCACCAGCCCGACCGGGGCCAGGTCGTCATCGACGGCGAACCCGCCCGCGGCTGGCGGCACCGGGCTCCGCGCGCCCAGCGCACCGCGTTCGGCGTGGTCTTCCAGCAGCCCCGGCTCTCCGCCGACCCGCGCCTGACCCTCACCCAGCTCATCGCGGAGCCCCTGCGGGCCACCGGCCGCGCCGCCGAGGTCCCGGGCCGGGTGGCGGACCTCGCCCGCACCGTCGGCCTGGGCGACGACCTCCTCGCCCGCCGCCCGCACGAGGTCAGCGACGGCCAGCTCCAACGCGCCTGCCTGGCCCGCGCGCTGGTCCTGGACCCGCGCTGGCTGATCTGCGACGAGATAACGGCGATGCTGGACGCGTCCACGACGGCCGCGCTGGTCGCCGCCGTCGAGGGCTACCGCGCCCGCACCGGCGCCGGCCTCCTCGCCGTGGGCCACGACAAGGTGCTCCTGGAGCGGTGGTGCGACCGGACGGTGCACTGGGACGAGCTGAGCGGTGACGCCGCCGCGGCCCGCACGGCCTGAGGCCGCGCGAAAAACGGGGTGCCGGGGCGAGCGGTGCCCGCTACGGTGAGGGCGTCCAGGTGCGCAGGAGCGGGCTACTTCGTTTTGGGAACGGGCGGTCGCGGGTTCGAATCCCGTCGTCGGCTTCGGGCCGGCGTAGCTCAGCGGCAGAGCACCATGTCGCCTGCACCGACTCTGATCTCTGGACACCGGACGCGAGCCGTCCGCTCACGGGGGACACGGGGCGGGCGGCTTCGCCGTACCCATGGCCGTGGCGGAGGCGGGGCGGGTGCCTGGGCCTCGGCGGACGCGGCGCGGGGTGCCAGCGCCGTGGCGGGCGGCGTGTTCCGCTGGTCACTCCCGTTCCACCACGAGCACCTCCGTCCCCCGCTCCCGCAGCCCCCGCACCTCCTCCCGCGCCACCCCGTCGTCCACGACCACCACGTCGAAGTCCGTCAGGGGCGCGAGCGCGTACAGGCCGTCGCGGGTGAACTTGGTGTGGTCGGCGAGCAGTACGCGGCGCGTGGCCGCCGCCATCATCGCCCGCTTGACCTGCACCGTCTCCGGTGAGGTGTGGTAGCAGCGGCCGCGTGTCACGGCGGTCGTCGACATGAAGAGCACGTCCGCGCGGAACGCCGCCACGCTGTCGGCCGTGTGCAGCCCCATGAAGGCGTCGTACGCGGGGAAGTAGCTGCCGCCGAGCGCGATGAGCGAGACGCCCGGCTCCTTGGCGAGCGCCGTGATCGCGGGCAGCGAGTTGGTGAGCACCGTCAGCGGGGTGCGCCCGGCGAACTCGCGCGTCAGGTGCAGACACGTCGTGCTGTCGTCGAGCAGCACCGACTGGCCCGGCACGAGCAGGCGCGCCGCCGCGTGGGCGAGGCGCTGCTTCGTGGCGGCCCTCGTGGACATGCGCTCGGCGACGCTGCCGTGGAACTGCGCCGAAGGCAGCGCCGTCGCCCCGCCCCGCACCTTGCGCAGCCAGCCCTGCGCCTGGAGGAAGTCCAGGTCCCGGTGGATCGTCATGAGGCTCACGCCGAACACCTCGGCCAGGTCGGCGGCCCGGACGAAGCCGCCCGCGACGACCCGCTCCCGCACCTGCCGCCGCCGCAACTCCCGCGCGTCACCCCGGTCGGCACGGTCGGCACCCCCGTCTGCGGCCTCCGCCGCGCCACCGCCCCTGGCGCCCGCCGCGCCAAGGCCTCCCGCCCCGGAGCCTCCCGCGTCCGCCGCGCCAGGGCCTCCCGGCCGGGAGCCTCCCGCGTCCGCCGCGCCAAGGCCTCCCGCCCCGGAGCTTCCCACGCCCACCGCGCTTCCTTCCGCAGCCTCCAAGGCCGCCGCCTCCCGCCGTACGCCGTGTGACATCGCCGCGTGATGTTCTCACGCACTTCACGCGCCGCACACCCCGGGCCCCCGCCGGAGCCGGGCGGGGGCGTGCCCGCGTCACACGGCGGCCGCCCTGCCCCGCGTGAGGATGTCCCGGGTGTTTGACGTGCCTTTTCGGCCAGTTGTTTGCTCACTCCAGCGCGCGCCGCCGTCCCCCCTCGTCCGCCGTCCCATCGCTCCGGGGAGCTTCGATGACGAACCCTCCCGTGCCGCCCGCCCCGGGCGGCACCACCGAGCCGCGTGCGCTCCTCACACGCCTCGGCATCCCCCGGCCCCTCTCCTGGGGCTATCTCGGCCTGCTGGTCTTCATGACGGGCGTCGGCATCGAGGCCGGGTTCCTCTCCCCGTACCTGGAGGACCTCGGCGTCCCCGAGGCGCGGGTCGCCATGGTGTTCACCGTGTACGGCGTCACCGGCGCCGTCGCGGCCTGGCTGTCCGGCGCGCTGTCCGACCTGTGGGGGCCGCGCCGGGTCATGTGGCTCGGCCTGGTCTCCTTCGTCGTCACGCACGTGTTCTTCCTCGCCGTCGCCGTGCCCAGCGCGGCCTACCCGCTGCTGCTCGTCGGCTACGGACTGCGCGGCCTCGCCTACCCGCTCTTCGCGTACGCCTTCCTGGTGTGGATCGCCGCCGTCGCCCCGCCGAAGCAGATGGGCAGCGCCATGGGCTGGTTCTGGTCGGCGTTCTCCGCCGGTCTGCCGACGCTCGGCTCCCTCACCGCGAGCCTGCTCATCCCAATCCTCGGCGAGCGCGGCACGCTCTGGGCGGCCCTCGGCGTCGTCACCGCCGGCGGGCTGCTCCCGCTGCTCCTGGTCCGCGAGCGCACCGGCGCCGCCCGGCTCGCGGCGGCCGGCGAGCGCCCCCTCGCGGGGCTCGTGGGCAGCCTGACGATCCTCGTACGCACTCCGCGCGTCGGCGCCGGAGCCGTGGTGCGGATGCTCAACACCGCCTCCCAGTTCGGCTTCCTGGTGATGCTCCCGGCGTGGTTCACCGACGAGGTCGGGCTCTCGGACGCCCAGTGGCTCAGACTGCTCGCCCTCATGTTCGCCACGAACATCGTCACGAACCTGCTGTTCGGTGTCGTCGGGGACAAGGCCGGCTGGCGCGCGACGGTCGCCTGGTGCGGCGGCGTCGGCTGCACCGTCTCGACGCTGCTCCTGTACTACGTCCCGGCGGGCGCGGGCGACCGGTACGGCCTGTGCGTCCTCGTCGCCGTCCTGTACGGGGCCACGCTCTCCGGGTACGTGCCGCTGTCCGCGCTCATGACCGCGATCGCGCCCGCCCACAAGGGCCGGGCCATGGCCGCCCTGAACCTCGGCGCCGGGGCGTCGGCGTTCGTCGTGCCGCTCGTCGTCAGCCTCTTCCGCGGCCCGCTCGGCGTGGCGGGCGTCGTCTGGATCTTCGCCGGGTTCCACGCGGTCAGCGCGCTCCTCACCCTTGTCCTGAAGGCCGCCGCCCCCGACAGTGACCCCGAGCCGGGGACCGGGGGCGCCCCCGCCCCGGCCGCCGCTCCCGCCGCCGCCCCCGCCCCTGCCCCGAAGGGACTGTGAACGCCATGTCCGTCCTCGCGATCGACGTCGGCACCACGATGATCAAGTCGGTGGTCTTCGACGACCAGGGCGGCGAACTCGCCGTGTCACGGCTCGCGACCGAGGTGCTGCGCCGCCGCCCCGGCTGGGCCGAGCAGGACATGGACGCCGTGTGGAACGCGGTCGTGCACACCGTCCGCACCGCCCTGTCCGACGTGAGCGACCCCGTCTGGCTGGTGACGTTCACCGCCCAGGGCGACGGCGCCTGGCTCGTCGACGCCGCGGGGCGGCCCACGGGACCCGCGATCCTGTGGTCCGACGGCCGCGCGGGCGAGATCCTCACGCACTGGCAGCGCGACGGCGTCCTGGAGGAGGCGTTCCGCCGCAACGGCTCGCTCACGTGCAGCGGCATGCCGAACGCGGTGTTCCGCTGGCTCGCCGCCCACGATCCAGGACGCCTGGAGGCCTCCGGCGCCTCGCTGACGGCCGCGGGCTGGCTCTTCCTCAAGCTCACCGGCGTCACCGCGGTCGACGAGTCCGACGCGTCCGCGCCGTTCCTCGACCACGCCACCGGCGACTACGACCCGGCCGTCCTCGAGCTGTTCGGGCTCACGCCGTACGCGCGGCTGCTGCCGCGGGTCCTCGGCGAGCACGAGCGGATCGCCGAGCTGACGGGTGACGCCGCCGCCCTGCTCGGGCTGCCCGCCGGGCTGCCCGTGGTGATGGCGCCGTACGACATCGCGGCCACCGCGCGCGGCGTCGGCGTCGTCGACCCCGGCCAGGCGTGCGGCATCCTCGGCACCACGCTGTGCACGGAGATCGTCCGCGAGGACGTCGACACCGGCGGCGAGCCCACCGGCATCACCATCGCCTACCGGGGCCGGGAGCGGGTCCTGCGCGCCTTCCCCACGCTGAACGGCGCCGAGGTGCTCGGCTGGGCGGCCCGCACGCTCGGCCTCGCCGGGCCGCCGGACCTCGCCGAGCTGGCGTTCACCGCGCCGCCGGGCGCGGGCGGCGTGCTGTTCCTGCCGTACCTGTCCCCGGCGGGGGAGCGCGCGCCGTTCCTCGACCCCCGCGCGCGGGGCTCGTTCTGGGGCCTGTCCCTCGAACACGGCCCCGCCGACCTGGCCCGCGCCGTCTTCGACGGGCTCTCGCTCGTCGTCCGCGACTCGCTCGTGGCCGCGCGCACCACGGTGACCGAGCTGCGGCTGTGCGGCGGTGGGGCCAACAGCGACGCCTGGTGCCAACTCGTCGCCGACGCCACCGGCGTGCCCACCGCCCGCTCCGGCGACACCGAACTCGGCGCCAAGGGCGCCTTCCTGACCGGCCTCGTCCTCACCGGAGCCGAGACCGACATGCGCGGTGCCGCCGAGAAGTACGTACGGATGCGTACCCGTTGGCACCCGGACCCGGAGCGGTCGCGGTTCTACGCCGGGCTGTACGAGGAGCTCCTGCGCTGGCGCGCCCTCGCCCGGGACGCGGGCTGGGCGGCGGCCACCCGCACCGCCCCCGAGGCAGCGACCCGCACCGCCCCCGAGGCGGCCACCCGCGCCACCCCCGCGGCGGCACCCCGCACCACCGCCACGGCAACCACCGCCCCGGGGGCGGCAGCCGTCCCCGCCCCCGCGAAAGGAGACCCCGGTGCCTGACCCCACGCCGCCCGCGCCGTCCGCGGCCCCGCTGCCGCCCGACGCCGTCTGGCTCGGCCTCGACCTCGGCACCCAGAGCGCCCGCTGCGTCGCCGTCGACTCCGCCGGGACCGTGCTCGCCGCGGCGGCCCGGCCGCTGACCAGCCACCGCGACGGCGAGCGCCACGAGCAGGACCCCGAGCAGTGGTGGCACGCGCTGGCCGCCGCCTGCCGCGAGGCGACCGGCGCGCTCGACGACCCGGCCCGGATCCGCGGCCTCGCCCTCGACGCCACCTCCGGCACCGTCCTGCTCGCCGACGCCCGCGGGACCCCGCTCACCCCGGGCCTCATGTACGACGACGGGCGCGCCACCGAGCAGGCCGTCCGCGTCAACGCGGCGGGCGCGGACACCTGGCGCGCGCTCGGCTACCGGTCCATGCAGCCGTCGTGGGCGCTGCCCAAGCTCCTGTGGCTCCTGGACCACACGCACGTCCCCGCGGGCGCGCGGCTGCTGCACCAGGCCGACCTCGCCACCTGGCGGCTCACCGGGCACCAGGTGGCGAGCGACGCGAGCCACGCCCTGAAGACCGGCTACCACCTGGTCGAGGAGCGCTGGCCCGCACAGGTGTGCGCCGAACTCGGCGTGCCCGAGCGGCTGCTGCCCGACGTCGTACGCCCCGGCACGGTGCTCGGCACCGTGTGCGCCGACGCCGCCGCGGCCACCGGAATCCCCGCGGGCACCGCCGTGGTCGCCGGGACGACCGACGGCTGCGCCGCGCAGCTCGGCGCGGGCGCGCTCACCCCCGGCGCCTGGAACTCCGTCCTCGGCACCACCCTCGTCCTCAAAGGCGTGAGCCCGCACTTGGTCCGCGACCCGGGCGGCGTCGTCTACTGCCACCGCGGCCCCGACGGCACCTGGCTGCCGGGCGGCGCGTCCAGCAGCGGCGCGGGCGCGCTCGCGCGGGAGTTCCCGGGCGCGGACCTGCGGCGCCTCACCGAGGCGGCGGCCGCCTGCGACGGGGAGGCGGTCACCTACCCCCTGGTGTCGAACGGCGGGGAGCGCTTCCCGTTCCGGGCCGAGGGCGCGCGGCCCTTCACGCTCGGCGAACCGCGCGGCGAGGCCGGGCGGTTCCACGCCCACCTCCTGGGCGTCGCCTGCGTCGAGCGGCTCTGCTTCGACTACCTGGACCTGCTCGGCGCGCCCGTCGACGGCCCGCTCACCCTCACCGGGGGCGGCGCCCGGAACCGCTACTGGAGCGCGCTGCGGGCCGACGTGCTCGGCCGCCCCGTGCGCCTGCCCGCCCAGGCCGAGGGCGCCGTCGGCATGGCCGTGCTCGCCGCCACGGCCACCGGGGCGACCGTACGGGACGCGGCCCGGGCCATGGTCCGGCCGGGCGAGGAGATCACCCCCGACCCCGCGCGGACCGACCGGCTCCTGCCCGTCTACCTGCGGTTCGTCGAAGCCCTCGGCGCGCGCGGCTGGCTGCCGCCCCAGGTCGCCGCCCACGCCCGGGCCAGGGCGCGGTGACGCCCGCCCCCGCCCTCGTGACACCCCCGCCCGCACCACCGATGAGGAAGCACCAGTGACCGACGTCCTACTCGTACGCCACGGCGAAACCGTCTGGCACGCCGACAACCGGTACGCGGGCCGTACCGACGTGGCCCTCACGCCGCGCGGCCGGCGGCAGGCCGCCGCCCTCGCCGAGTGGGCGGCCCGCGAACGGCCCGACGCCGTCTACAGCTCCCCGCTGTCGCGCGCCCGGCTCACCGCCGCCCCGGCCGCCGAGGCCCTCGGCGTCACCGTGCGCGAGGACCCGCGCCTGCGCGAGGTCGACTTCGGCCGGGGCGAGGGCCTCACGCGCGCCGAGATGCGCGCGCGCTTCCCCGACGCGCTCGACGCCTTCCTCGTCGACCCGGTCGCCCACCACCTGCCGGACGGCGAGGACCCGGGCGCCGCCACCGCCCGCGCCCGCGCCTGCCTCGACGAGATGGCCGCCGCGTTCCCCGACGGGCGCGTCCTGGTCGTCGCCCACTCCACGCTCCTGCGCCTGCTCCTGTGCGACCTGCTCGGCATCCCGCTGAGCGCGTACCGCCGCGTCTTCCCGCAGGTCGTCAACGGCGCCCTGACCGAACTGCGGCTGCGCGACGGGCAGTCGGCGCTGCTGCGCCTCAACGTGCCCACCGCCGGCACGCACACCTCCTGACCACCACCCGCCTCCCGGAAAGAAGCAGCCCCATGAGCACCACCGTCCTCGCCGCGGGCGACCACTTCGTCCTGCCCCGCCTGCTCGCCGACGCCGTCCGCGCGGCGGCCGACGACGCGGGCACCGACGTCGACGTCCGCGAACTCACCCTGCCCTGGCCGCACACCCCCTTCGGCCCCGTCGGCGAGGTCGCCGAGGCCTCCGGCACCGAGGACGAACTGATCGACGCCCTCCGCGGCGCCGAGGTGTGCGTGACGCAGATGGCGCCGGTCACCGAGCGCGTCCTCGCCGCCTGCCCGGACCTGAAGCTGGTGTGCGTCAGCCGGGGCGGGCCCGTCAACGCCAACCTGGAGGCGGCGACCCGGCACGGCGTCGCCGTCTGCTACGCCCCCGGGCGCAACGCCGTCGCCACCGCCGAGCACACCCTGACCCTGCTCCTCGCCGCCGCCCGCGGCGTCGGCGACACGCACACCGACCTGCGCCGGGGCGTGTGGCGCGGCGACTACTACGACTACGACTCCTGCGGCATCGAGATCGAGGGCACCACCGTCGGCCTCGTCGGGTACGGCGCCATCGGCAGCCGCGTCGCGCGCATCCTGACCGCGATGGGCGCGCACGTCCTGGTCCACGACCCGTACGTGGCACCGGAGTCGCTCCGCGGCGTCGCCGAACCGGTCGGCCTGGACGCCCTCCTGTCCCGCTCGCGCGTCGTGTCCCTGCACGCGCGGGTGACCGAGGAGACCACCGGCATGATCGGCGCGGCCGAGCTCGCGCGCATGCCGCGCGGCTCCGTCCTCGTCAACTGCGCCCGCGGCGCGCTCCTCGACTACGGCGCGCTCTGCGACGCCCTGGACAGCGGCCACCTGGCGGGCGCCGGACTCGACGTCTACCCCCAGGAGCCGGTCCCCGCCGACGCGCGCCTCCTGCGGACCCCGGGCATCGTCATGACCCCGCACATCGCGGGCGGCAGCCAGGAGGTCGCCCGCAAGGCCGCGCGCATCGTCGGGGCGGAAGTGGGCCGCCACCTGCGCGGCGAACCACCGGCCCACTGCGCCAACCCGGAGGTGACCCGCCGCCCAGGGGCCCGCTCCGCGCGGTGAACGCGAGGCGTCGGTCGCGCCAACTCCCAGGCCACGCGGGTTTTTCGGTCCGGCCGGAGGCTCATACTCACTGAGGCTTCGGCCGTTCCCCGTCCCCGCCCCTCCTGGGAGGTACCCCATGGCCCTCGTCACCCGCCGCAGAGCCCTGACGACCCTCGGCGCCGCGGTCGCCACCGCCGTCGCCGCCCCCGGCCTCGCCCACGCGGCCGACACCGCCCCGGGCACCACGGCCCCCGCGGGCGCCGTGGGTACTGCGGGCCGCCGCCTCCGCCCCCTCACGCGGGCCCACGCGCACAACGACTACGAGCACGCCCGCCCCCTCCTCGACGCCCTGGACCACCGCTTCACCAGCGTCGAGGCCGACGTCTTCCTCGTCGACGGCCGGCTCCTCGTCGCCCACGACCCCGAAGACCTCGACCCCGCCCGCACCCTGGAGGCGCTCTACCTCGACCCGCTCGCGGCCCGCGTCCGCGCCCACCACGGCTCGGTGTACCGGCGCTGGCACGGCCAGTTCCAGCTCCTGGTCGACCTCAAGACCGAGGGCGCCGCCACCTACCGCGAACTGGACCGCCGACTGCGTCCCTACCGCCGCCTGTTCACCACGTACGCGTACGGCAAGGTCGTCCGCTCCGCCGTCACCACCGTGATATCCGGCGACCGCGCGGCCCGCCCCGTCCTCGAGGCCCAGAAGGTGCGCCGCGCCTTCTACGACGGCCGCCTCGCCGACCTCGGCGGCCCGGCGCGCGCCTCCTTCATGCCGCTCGTCAGCGACAACTGGTCGCTGCACTTCACCTGGCGCGGCGTCGGTCCGATCCCGCCCGCCGAGCGCGACAAGCTGCGCGGCATCGTCTCCGCCGCGCACCGGCGCGGGCAGCGCGTCCGCTTCTGGGCCACGCCCGACACGCCGGGACCGGCCCGCGAGGCGGTGTGGGACGAGCTGCTCGCCGCCGGGGTCGACCACCTCAACACCGATGACCTGGCGGGCCTCCAGGCCTATCTCGACGCGCGCGGCCGGTAACCGCCCCTTCCGGCCGGCCCGGCACGCTCGGCGCCGGCAGGACCACTCGTCCGGCGGACACGCCGGTCACCCGGACAAAACCTCTGCTACGCGACACTTGCCGCCGAAAGCCGCGGCGGACGTGGCGGAGGAGGTCCGTGATGGCCATTTCGATTTCCATGGGGCTGCTGCTCCTGATTCTCGCGGCGGTCCTGCTGCGCACCGGCCGGTTGAAGGTGTCGCACGCGCTGGTGTGCTGCCTGCTCGGCTTCTACCTGGCGGGGACGAGCGTGGCCCCCACCATCCACGACGGCCTGACGGCGACGGCCGACATCGTCAGCGGCATCCGGCCCTGACACCCGCCCGCCCCCGGCGGCGGCCGTCGCCGCCGGGCGCCCGTGACCGCCGCCGCGCCGCCCTGCGCTCCCCACCGGACGGCCGTCGCCGCCGTCACGGCCGTGTGAACAACTCCCGGATGCGCATGGACACTTCACGGGTGCGGTCCTAGCGTCGGCGCATGCCGCGTCTGCCCCGTACGCTCGCGACCCTCGCCCCGGTCCTCGCCCTGGCCCTCGCCGTCTCGGCCCCCGCCCCGGCCGCGGTCGCCGACGAGATCCCGAACGCGCCCGGCCACCGGCTCGTCGCCCCCTACACCGGGGCGCCCGCCACGCCCCGGCCCGTCCCCGGCGACCCGCCGCCCCAGCACCCCCACCTCGCGCCCAACGGCCGCAGCGGCATGCACGCCGACGCCGCGGGCAGCGGCACGTACCCGTGGTCCGGCCCCCTCGGCCACGCCCCGGAGGTCACCAGCGCGAGGATGGCGGCACTCGGCGGGGAGTGCGCCACCGTCACCTTCGACCGCGCCGGGCGCCTCGTCACCGTGTGCGGCACGTTCTCCGGCTTCGAGGTCAAGCTGCTCCAGACGCGCACCCTGCGCACCCTGGCCACGTACAGGCTGCCGCAGCGCCCCTCCACCGTCGAGGCCGTCACCCGGCTCGACTTCTCCAAGATCTTCAAGGACACGTCCGGCGGCGCCTACTCCTACCTCGACGACCAGGACCGGCTCGTGCTCGCCGACTCCCGCCAGCACATCGTCCGCCTCGCGCACGAGCGCGCCCCCGACGGCGCTTGGCGGTTCGTCGTCGACGCCGACTGGGACCTGACGGCGCACGTCCCGCACGACTGCGTGAGCTGGACGAACCTCTTCCCGAGCGGCGAGTGCGACCCCGTCACCTCCGTCATGCCGGACTGGGACGGCCGCCTGTGGTGGGTGACCCGGCAGGGCCGCGTCGGCACCGTCGACCCGCGCACCGGCGCCGTACGGTCCCTGCGGCTGCGCGGCGAGGAGATCCAGAACTCGTTCTCCGTCGCCGAGGACGGCGTCTCCATCGTCTCCGACCACGCCCTGTACGCCTTCGAGGCCGCCGCCGACGGCACCCCGGAAGTCCTGTGGCGGCAGCCCTACGACCGCGGCACGGGCACCAAGCCCGGCTCGGTGAACCAGGGGTCGGGCACCACGCCCGACCTGTTCGGCACGGACGAGAAGTACGTCGCCATCACCGACAACGCCGACGGCCGGATGAACGTCCTCGTGCACCGGCGCGACCCCGCCGTCCCCGCCGGCCGCCGCCTGGTCTGCGCGGTCCCCGTCTTCGGCGAGGACGCGTCCACCACCGACAACTCCTTGGTCAGCTACGGCAACAGCCTCGTCGTGGAGAACAACTACGGCTACGAGAACGTCACGTCCCTGACCCTCGGCCGCAGCGTCGTCGGCGGCGTCACCAGGATCGACGTCCGCGCGGACGGCAGCGGCTGCGACACCGTCTGGGAGAGCCGGGAGCGCTCCCCGTCCACCGTGCCCAAGCTGTCCACCGCGAACGGGCTCCTCTACCTGTACACCAAGGAGCCGAACGCCCTCGGCGTCGACGCCTGGTACCTCACGGCCGTCGACTTCCACACCGGGCTGACCCGCTTCAAGCGGCTCGCCGGGACCGGGCTCGCCTACGACAACAACTGGGCGCCGGTCACCCTCGGCCCCGACGGCACCGCCTACGTGGGCGTCTTCAACGGCCTCGTCGCCGTGCGCGACACCCCGCCCGCGACCGGGCCCTAGCCGCCTGAGAAGACGCCGATCCCGTTCGGCACCGGGCGTTCCGCGCCGCCGCTCGGATGGTTGCGCACCGTCACCTCGGCGGTGCCCGGCGCCCGCGCGGCCAGCGTGCTGGAGCCCCCGCCGTCCAGGCTGAAGCCGTCCTCCAAACTCAGCTCCCGCAGGGCGGCGGCGACTTCGGCGATGGTCAGCCCCGTGCGGAACTCGGGGGCGCCGTCCAGCGCGAGCAGCACGAGGCGCCTGCCGTCGTCACCGATGCCGGCGGCGGTGCGCACCGCCGAGGTCCGGCCGTCCAGGCCCGGCAGCGGGGCGCCGCCGCGCAGCAGCGGGTACCCGCCGACGGCGAAGCGGTACGGCACGCGCGACGCCGAGGGCACCAGCCGGTGGTGGACCCCCACCGCGTCGCCCCGCGCCAGCTTGCGCAACTGCTGCGCGCCCGCCTCCCGGCCCACCAGGACCGTCGTGCCCGGGGCGATCGCGCCCCGGCCGGGTGCCTCGGCCACCTCCACCACGTGCCCGCGCCGCACCGTCACCTCGTACGTGTCCGTGCTGCACGGCGCGCCCCGGTCGGTGTCGGTGCCGCAGGTGGCGCGCACCCGGGACGTGACGCCCCAGTCGCTGGTGAACGCGCCCACCGAACCGACCGGCAGCGCGTACTGGTTGAGCCCGCCGAGCGGCAGCCGGGCCTCCGGGGTGCGCACGCCGCCGTCGAGCCGCATGCGGTCCAGGCGGGCCCGGCGGTCGGTGCCCACGCCGATGACGTCCTCGGTGGTGGTGCCGGGCGGCAGGGCCGGGCCGAAGCGCTGGCCGTCCGGCACGGCCGCCTTGAGGGGGTGCCCGGCGGCGATCGCCGGGCCGACGGGCGCGCCGGTCGCCTCCACCCCGGGGTGCTGCGTCTCCGTGATGTTGAAGAAGTCCCCGTTGACTCCGGCGACCGCGCCCTCCCGCCCCGCCATCGCCGACACGGCCTCGCGCGCGCCGACCGCGCCCGGGTACAGCAGGCCCACGCGGACGCCGGGTTCGCGCAGGTCCACGTCCAGGACGTGCGCGTGCGCGGTGCCCCGCGCGGCCGGGATGTCGTACTGCCGGTACTCCACGCCCGGCGCGATCTCGATGGCCGCCCGCGCGGCCCCGGAAGCGCCGCTGGCCGGTGCCGCCCCCAGGAGGGCGGCACCGGCCAGGGTGCCGAGTGCCGTGAGCGCGGCGAGGGTGCCGCGCACCGCTCTGAACCGCGTCGCCGTGGATCGTCTGCCGCCGTGCCCGCGTCGTGTCACGGATCCCCCTCGGGTCGCCCGGTCCGTCCAAATGTCCCAGCAGGGAAGGGAGTCCACCAGACGACGGTGACGGTGACGGTGGCCTACGTCCCCACGAGCCGTGAACGGATGAGGAAGCGGACGCCTTCGGGGGCCTCCAGCGAGAAACCGCTGCCGCGCCCCTCGACGACGTCGACGATGAGCCGGGTGTGGCTCCACACCTCGTACTGGCTCCTGGACATCCAGAACCGTACCGGCTCCGCCACACCGTCCACGGACAGCGACGCGAGCAGGACGTCGGAGTCACCCGTGCGGAACTCGCCGTCGGGGTAGCACATGGGCGCACTGCCGTCGCAGCAGCCGCCGGACTGGTGGAACATCAGCGGACCGTGGACCGCCCGCAGCCGCCGTACCAGGTCGGCGGCTGCGGGCGTCAGCTCCACGCGCGGGGTGTCAGCCATGGCGGGTCGGCCTCCTCCGGATCGCGGGCGCCGCACCGTGGTGGCGCGACCGCGCCAGTCCACACCGCCGGACGTTGCGAGGAGGTTGCACGCGGCGGCCCATGGGCCGGGGCGCCGGGCCGGTGCCGGTCCGGCGCCCCGGTGGCGGCCCGTCAGGTCTGGTTGCCGGGGCCGCCGCTGCCGAAGCCGCCGCTGGAGCCGGAGCTCCAGCGGTCCGGCTCCTGGTCGTCACTGCGCTTGCTGCCCACGTTGCCCTGGCCCTTGAGCTGGTGCGGGGTCAGGCGCTCGTCGCTGCGCGGCACCTCGTCCGGCTCCCGCCGCTCGCGCACCTCGTGGACCGGCCCCCCTTCCGGCAGCCGCGGCTGCTCCTCGGGGCGGGGGCGGGCCGGTTCCCTTCTGCGTACCCGGATGCCGAGCCACACGGCCCACGTCAGCGCCACCGCGACGACCAGGCCGATGAGGAAGGGCGCGAGACCGCCCAGGGGCACGGAGCCGGCGAGGACGGATACGTCGGACGATGCGTCAGCTACGGTCAGCCCGTTCGATGCACTCATGCGCTGCCGAGTACCCCGCGCTCCGCACCTCACGCGGTGCCACCCGCGGAAACCTCCCGCGTGCCACCCGCGGAAGCCTCCCGTGGTGCCATCCGGGGCAACCTCCCGCCGGGCCCCGCACCTCACGCGCCGCCGTCCGCGGAGACGCCCCGCCGGGACCCGCCCCGGAACGACGCCCGCCGTTTCCTGTCCGGGGCCCCAGGGCACCCGGGCAGTCCGCCGCCCGCGGCGCGACCCTCGTCCCACCCGGTCCCGAGGTCCCGAGGTTCCAAGGAGGAGAAGCGGTATGACCGTCGTAAGGAACACGCTGTCCGATCTGGCGCGCAACGCCACCGGCGAGGCACTCCAGCACACGCTGGTGGACCTGCTCGGCCTGTCGCTGCTGGCCAAGCAGGCGCACTGGAACGTCGTGGGCCCCCGGTTCCGCACCGTCCACCTCCACCTCGACGAGGTCGTCGACACCGCCCGCGCGTACGCCGACACGATCGCCGAGCGCGCCGCCGCCATCGGGGTGCCGCCCGACGGCCGGTCCGAGACCGTCGCCGCGAACGCGCTGCTGCCCGCCGTCGAGGAGGGCTGGCTGCGCGACAGCGACGCCGTGCGGCTGCTCACCGAGGCGCTGGGCGCGGTGATCGACCGGCTCCGCGAGCGGATCACCACCACGAAGGAGGTCGACCCGGTCACCCAGGACCTGCTCATCTCCCTGACGGGCGCGCTGGAGAAGCACCACTGGATGTTCCAGGCGGAGGACCGGTGAAGGCGGTCGTCTGGCGCGGCGTCGGCGACATCCGGGTGGAGGACGTGCCCGAGCCCAAGGTCCAGGACCCCCACGACGCCGTCGTCCGCATCACCACGGCCGCGATCAGCGGCACCGACCTGCACCTGGTCCGCGGCACGCTGCCCGGGCTGCGGGCGGGGCGGGTGCTCGGGCACGAGGCGGTCGGCGTGGTCGAGGAGACCGGCTCCGGCGTCCGCAACTTCCGGCCCGGCGACCGGGTGGTGATCTCCCCGACGGTCGCGTGCGGCGCGTGCCCCACCTGCCGGGCGGGCCTGTACGCGCTGTGCGACAACGCCCACCCCGCGGGCGCGCACGGCGGGCCGACGTACTTCGGCGGCCCCGAGAGCGCGGGCGGCCTCGACGGGCTCCAGGCCGAGTACGCGCGGGTGCCGTTCGCGCACACCGGGCTCGTGGCGCTGCCCGACTGTGTCGACGACGGGCAGGCCGTCCTGCTCTCGGACACCCTCCCGACCGCCTGGTTCGGCGCGCGGCTCGCCGGGGTGAGCAGCGGCGACACCGTCGCGATCCTCGGCGCGGGCCCCGTCGGCCAGTGCGCCGTCGCCGCCGCCCGCCACCACGGCGCGGGCCGGGTGATCGTGGTCGACGGGCTCACCGACCGGCTCGCGCTCGCCCGCGCCCAGCACGCCGAGACGGTGGACTTCAACTCCGAGGACCCGGTGGAGAAGGTGCGCGAGATGACCGGCGGCGCCGGCGCGGATCGCGTGATCGAGGCGGTCGGCGTGGACGCCGAGCGGCCCGTCCTCGGCCCGGCCGCCGACGCGGTGGCCGCGGCCGAGGACCGGGCGGGCCGCGGGGAGGCGCACACCGCCGGGCGCGACCGCGCGGCCCCCGTCTCGCACACGGCCCCCGTCCCGAACCCTGACGAGCGCGGCACCTGGGCGCCCGGCGACGCCCCCGGCCTCGCCGTCCGCTGGGCCGTCGAGATGGCGGCCAAGGCCGGGAGCGTCGGCATCGTCGGGGCCTACCCGCCGGACGCGGACCGCTTCCCGCTCGGCCGGGCCGTGCGGAAGAACCTCACCCTGCGCATGGGCACCTGCCACCACCGCCGCCATCTGCCGCGCCTGGTCGACCTCGTCGCCTCCGGCGTCCTCGACCCCACGCCCCTCATCAGCCACTGGGCCGTGACGGACGACGCCGTCGCGGCGTACGGGAACCTCGACCGGCGCGAGCCCGGCTGGACGAAGGTCGCGCTCGACATCGCGGACCCCGCGCCGCCGCGGGCGCCGGACCCCCTGTGGGGCGTGCCCGAGGACTGACGGCCCCCGGCCGGGGCGCCGTCACCCCGCGCGCAGCGTGAAGGTGTGCCCGGCCGGGTCGCAGTACAGGCGCAGGTCGGGGTTACCGCCGTGCCGGGTGTCCACCGGCCGGGCGCCGTGCGTGACGGCCGCGCGCTCCGCGGCGTCCAGGTCGCCGTCGGGGACGAGCAGTTCGAGGTGCGTCTGCTGGGAGTCGTCCGGGCGGGGCCAGCTCGGCGGGGCGAACCCCGTGTCGCGGCGGAACCCCAGCCGCGCCCCGGACGCCGCCGTCACCTCGAACCGGTCGGCCTTGGGGTTGTACTCCACCTCGCCGCCCAGCAACGCGCTGTAGAACAGGGCGAGTTGCTCGGGCTCGCCGCTGTCGAGAACGAGGACGGCGGATGCGACCGTGGCCATGGGAACGCCTCATCTCTTCGGTGCTTCGGTGCTTCGGTGCTTCGGTAGGTGCTTCTTCGCTGCCGCTTCGGCGCCGCGGTGCTGCGGTGCCGTCATGCCGTGGTGCCGTCCTGCTGTCGTGCGTTCGTACGGCGGTACGTGCTCCGTCGCGCCGGTACGCCGCTCGGGGAGGGGCACGGGGGTGAAACGTGTCCGGCGGGTGCGGGTTTGCCGGGGGCCCGGTGGGAGACCCGTGGACGTGGCTGGGAAGCCACGGGGTGCGAGGAACTTCGGGCGCGGGTCGCGGGCCCGCGCCCGAAGTGCGCGCCCGCCGCCCATGACCACCCCTGCCTTCCGTCTCCCGGCCCGGCCGCACGTGATCTTTCCCGTATGCGGCGGATGCCCCCGGCGGCCCGGCGGAAACGCCGCGCGCCGCCCACCGCCCTTCCCCACGCGGAAGCGGCCCGCCGTTGTCGTCGGCGGGCCGCTGCTGTCAGTGGTCGGTTTCCTTGGGCGTCTGTTCGGCGGGTCGTCTAGTCGTCGTGGTCGTGCCGCCTCGTCGTGTTCCTCCGGTCGTCGTGGTTCTGTCGCTTCCCGGCCTTTCGGGGGTCGTCGTCGCGTCCGCCCCGGTCGTCCTCGCCGCCCCGTACGGACGGGGAGGCGGGGGCGGTGGCCGTGAGGGGCTGGGCGGGAGCGCCGGCGGCGACCGCCGTGCCTTCGAGAGCTGTCAGTGCGAGGCCGGCCAGGACGGCGGCGGCGATGGTGTGCTTGATCACGCCGTGCGTAACGGCGGGACCGGGCGGAAGATGTGATCATTCATTCGTCGGAGTGGTGGCCCGCGGCTACGCTGGACGGCACGACCGCTGCCCGCGCGGCGGTCCGGCGGCGGTGGGGCCCGCCGTACCGCACCGCGGCGACGGCGCCGCCAACGGTCCCTGCTTGTGAGGACGCGCGCCCGCACACTCCGGGCGGCCACGAGTGGGAGACACGTATCCGATGACAGCACCGCGCGACGACCGCGCCACCGAACCCGTCGACCCGGACCTCGGCCCGGACCTCGCCCCGGGTTCCGACCCGGATCTCGGCCCGGACCTCGTCCCGGGTTCCGGCTCGGGCCTCGGCTCCGGCGACGGTGCCCCGGCCGCCCGGCGCCGGAACGCCGTCCGCCGGGAGGCGCCCGTGGTGGCCGCCGTGGCCGTGGGCGGGGCGGCGGGTGCCGCGGCCCGGTACGGCGCCGCCCTGCTGTGGCCCACCGCGGCGGGCGCCTTCCCCTGGACCACGCTCCTGGTGAACGCGGTCGGCTGCGCGGTGATGGGCGCGTTCATGGTGCTCGTCACCGACCTCTGGACCCCGCACCGGCTGGTGCGGCCGTTCTTCGGCACCGGCGTCCTCGGCGGCTTCACGACGTTCTCCACGTACGCCGTCGACGTCCAGCGCCTGATCGAGGACGGCCGCGCCGTCACCGGTCTGGGCTGCCTGGCCCTGACGCCGCTCATCGCGCTCGCGGCCGTGTGGACGGCGGCGGCGACGGCCCGCCGCGCTCTCTCCCGGGGGCGGCGATGAACTGGCTGCTCGTCCTCGCCGGCGGCGCCGTCGGCGCGCCGCTGCGCTACCTGACCGACCGCGCCGTCCGGTCCCGGCACGACGGTGCCTTCCCGTGGGGCACCCTCACCGTCAACGTCGTCGGCAGCCTCGTCCTGGGCGCCCTCACCGGGGCGGTCGTCCACGGCGCCGCGTCCCACTCCGCCCAGCTCCTCCTCGGTACGGGCCTGTGCGGGGCGTTGACCACGTACTCCACGTTCTCGTACGAAACGCTGCGGCTGGCCGGGACGGGGGCCCGCTTCCTCGCCGCGGCCAACGTCGTGGCCAGTGTCCTGGCGGGCCGCGGCGCCGCCGTCGCCGGCGCGGCCCTCGCCGAGGCGCTCTGGGGGTGAGGGCCGGGGGTCCGGCGCGGGGCGGCGGGCGGGACGCACGGGCGACGGGCCGGGGGCCCGGGGGGGGGGGGGGGGGGGGGGGGGGCCCGCCCGCCCCCCCCCCCCCCCCCCCCCGGCGCCCCCCCCCCCCGGGCGCGGGCCGGCGCGGGCCAGCCCCGCCGGGGGGGGGGGGC
>NZ_JASCXL010000154.1:0-20473 GCF_030010595.1 Streptomyces sp. CC224B
CGGGCGCGACGCAGGGTCCGGCGCTGCCGGAACCGGCCGCGCGCCCCGGCGCAGGGCCGGACGAACCGGCCGCGCGCCCCGGCGCAGGGCCGGACGAACCGGCCGCGCGCACCGGCCCGGCGCGCACCGGCCCCAGGGCCGGACGAACCGGCTGCGAGCACCGGCCCGAGGGCCGGACGACAGGAGGAAACGGGTGCCGAGCGCCACCGCCGCCCGCACGGGCAGTGTGATCGAGACGACCGCGCTGACCAAGCGCTACGGCTCCCACACCGCCGTGGACCGGCTCGATCTCACCGTCCCGCGCGGCAGCGTCTTCGGCTTCCTCGGGCCCAACGGCTCCGGCAAGACCACCACCATCCGCATGCTGATGGGCCTGATCGAGCCGTCCTCCGGCCGGGCCAGGGTGCTCGGCCGGCCCATGCCCCGGGAGGGCCGTACGGTCCTGCCGCGCGTCGGCGCGCTCATCGAGGGACCCGCCCTCTACGGCTTCCTCTCCGGCCGCGACAACCTCCTCCGGTACGACGCCGCCGACCCGACGGCCGACCCGCGCACCCGTCGCGCCCGCGCCGCCGCCGCGCTGGACCGGGTCGGGCTGACCGCCGCCGCGGGCAAGAAGGCCAAGGCGTACTCGCTCGGCATGAAGCAGCGCCTGGGCCTCGCCACGGCGCTGCTCCAGCCGCGCGAGCTGCTCGTGCTCGACGAGCCGACGAACGGCCTCGACCCGCAGGGCATGCGGGAGATCCGCGCCCTGGTGCGGGAGCTGGCCTCCGACGGCACGACGGTCTTCCTCTCCTCACACCTGCTCGACGAGATCGAGCAGGTGTGCACGCACGCGGCGGTGATGGCGCAGGGCCGCCTGATCACCCAGGGGCCCGTCGCCGAGCTCGCCGCGGGCGCGCGCGGGCGGCTCGTCGTGACGACCCCGGACACCGGCGACGCGGCCCGGGTCCTGAAGGAGTTCGGCGTGGCGGACGTCGTCATCACGGAGGACCGGGTGACGGGCGAGCCACCGGGCACCGACCGCGACCTGGACCTCGCCGACGTCACCGCCGCACTGGTCGGCGCGGGCGTCCGCGTCCGCGGCTTCGGCGTCGAACGCGCCTCCCTGGAGGACGCGTTCGTGGCACTGACGGGGGAGGGTTTCGATGTCGCGGGCTGAGACGGAGAAGACGGACGCGAGCGCGTCCGCACCGGCGAACGGCACGGGAACGACGCCGGAGGCGGACCGGACGACTGGGGCCGCACCGGCAAACGGTACGGGGACAGCACCGGCAAACGGTACGGGGATGCCACCGAAGGCAGGCCGGGCGACCGGGGCCGGTGCGACGGCCGCCACCCAGGGAGATCGTCCGGGCGCGGGTCCGGGCGCAAGCCTGCCCGAGGGCTCGGGCGCGGGGACCGGCGGGAGCCCGGAAGCCGACGGGAGCGCGGGTGCCAATGGCAGCGCGGCGACCGACGGGAACACGACGACCGGCGGCAGCGCGACGACCGGCGGGAGCCCGAAAGCCAACGGCAGTGCGACGACCGGCGCAAGCTCGGCAACCGGCGGCAGCGCGACAACCGACGGGAACACGGTGACCGGCGGTACCGCGGCGAAGGGCGCCAGCGCGGCAACCGGCGGACCCGCCAGGCCCGGTGCAGGGGCCGCCCCGGGTGTAGCCCGGGGGGTGAGTCCGCTGTGGGCTCTCGGCCTGCTCCGCAGTGAGCTCGGCGTCACCTTCCGCCGCTGGCGCACCCTCGCCCTGCTCGCGGTCCTGGCCGCCGTGCCCGTCCTCGTGGGCATCGCGGTGAAGATCGAGACGAGCGACGGCGGCTCGGTCGGCGCGGGCGGCCCCGACGGCGAGGGCCCCGCGTTCATCGCCCAGGTCACCAACAACGGTCTGTTCCTGGTCTTCACGGCACTCGCGGCGACGCTGCCGTTCTTCCTGCCGATGGCCGTCGGCGTGGTCGCGGGCGACTCCATCGCGGGCGAGGCGAGCGCGGGCACGCTGCGCTACCTGCTGGTGGCGCCCGCGGGCCGCACCCGCCTGCTGCTCGCCAAGTACGCGACCACGCTGGCCTTCTGCGTGGTCGCGACCCTGGTCGTGGCGGCGTCGGCGCTCGCGGTCGGCGCCCTGCTCTTCCCGCTCGGCGAGGTCACGACGATCTCCGGGACGCGCATCAGCTTCGCCGAGGGGCTGCTGCGCGCGCTGCTGATCGCCCTCGTCGTCGCCGCCTCACTGATCGGCGTGGCCGCGCTCGGGCTCTTCGTGTCGACGCTGACGAGCAGCGGCATCGCCGCCATGGCCACGACCGTGGGCCTGCTCATCACCGTCCAGATCGTCGACCAGATCCCCCAGCTCCACGCCGTGCACCCGTATCTGTTCCCGCACTACTGGCTGTCCTTCGCCGACCTCATGCGCGACCCGGTCTACTGGGACGACCTGGTGAAGAACCTCGGACTGCAGGCGCTGTACGCGGGCGTGTTCGGCTCGGCGGCGTGGGCCCGGTTCGGGGCCAAGGACATCGCGAGCTGAGCGCCGCCGCTCACTCGGTGTCGTACGGGAAGCGCGCGAGCGGCGCCTCCTGGGCGAAGAACGTCTTGGCGCGGGCCAGCGCCTCGGCGTCGTCGAGCACCTGGCCGGGCCGGGTGCCGTTGCCGAGCAGGACGCCGCCGAAGCGCAGCGGGAAGTACGCGGCCGAGTAGCGCAGCGTGCCGATCAGCGGCTCGGCGACCTCCTCCTCGCGGTGCGCGAGCGCCGTGACGCCCCACAGGGTGCGCCCCTGCATGGCGTTCTTGAAGTCGAGCTCGGGGACCTCCAGCCAGGCGTCCCAGTAGTCGAGGTAGCGCTTGACCGTGGCCGAGACCGAGTACCAGTACAGCGGCGAGGCGATGACGATGTCCGTGGCGTCGAGGGTGGCGTCCAGGAGCAGCGCCTCGTTGTCGCCCTCGGGCCGGGGCCGGGCGCGGGCGTGGGACGCGTGGTGGCGCAGGTCCTCGAAGTCGGGCAGCGGGTGGTCGGCCAGGCGCAGCCAGCGCTGCTCGGCGTCGGCGGGCAGCTGCTCGGCGGCCTTGCGGGCCAGGATCTCGGTGTTGCCCTCCGGGCGCGCGCTGCCGAGGACGAACAGGAACTTCCGGGTCACGATTCCCCCTGGACGTGATGGCGTACGACGTGTGCGTGCGTGGGACGCACGCCTGCGATGCTTGCGCGTGCACTATATGCACGCGCAAGCATTGCCGTCCAGAGGTGACTCCGCGGGTGCGGGGCGGTGTTACTGCGACAGGCCCCAGACCGCGTACGCGATCGCGTCGCTGTTGCGGTCGAGCGCGGTGTTGTTGATGTTCGCCGTGGTGTCGCACGACGAGTGGTAGCAGCGGTCGAAGGCCTGACCGGCCGTGCCGCCCCACTTCTGGGCCTGGGCGGAGGTCTTGGTGCTGCTCGCGCCGGTGAAGACGCCGCCGACGGGGACGCCCGCGTTCTTGAACGGCGTGTGGTCGGAGCGGCCGTCGCCCTCGCGCTCCGGCTCGGTGCTGATGTTCAGGCCCGCGTAGTAGGTCTTGAAGGTCCGCTCGATGGTGGGGTCGTCGTCGTAGACGAAGTAGCCGGGGTTCGGCGAGCCGATCATGTCGAAGTTGAGGTAGCCCTTGATCTTCGAGCGCTCGGCGGCCGGCAGGTTGCGGACGTGGTACGAGGAGCCGACGAGGCCCAGCTCCTCCGCGCCCCACCAGGCGAACCGCAGGTGCTTGGTGGGCTTGTACTGCGTACGGGACACCGCGAGCGCGGTCTCCAGGACGGCGGCGGAGCCCGAGGCGTTGTCGTTGATGCCCGCGCCGCGGCTGACGCTGTCGAGGTGCGCGCCCGCCATGACGACCTGGTTCGGGTCACCGCCGGGCCAGTCGGCGATCAGGTTGTAACCCACCCGGCCGCTGGACGTGAACTGCTGCACGCTGGTGGTGAATCCGGCGGCGTCCAGCTTGCCCTTGATGTAGTCGAGCGAGGCCCGGTAGCCCGCGCTGCCGTGGGCGCGGTTGCCGCCGTTGGCCGAGGCGATGGACTGGAACTGCGAGAGGTGGGCCTTCACGTTGGCCACCGGGATGTCCGGGGCCGCCGCGCGCGTGGGCGCCGTGGTCCCGGCGGACGCGGTGGATATCGCGCTGGTCGTGAGCAGCCCGGCGACGGCGGCGACGGCCGCTGCCGCACTGCGTCCGGATACGGAGAGTCTCATGTGGGGGGCTCCGGCTTCCGTGAGGTGAGTCCCCGGTGGCTTCCGGGGATCGAATCCCGAGTTGAATGTCGAACTGAGCCTGGAGTGCCCGATGGTGGAGGCGTGTTGCGTTCACGTCAAGAGCGGGATTCGGACGCGTGGTTCCGCATTCCGTGCGCCGAAGTCTGTAGGCGGGCGGTTCGCCCGGGTGGTGCGTCCGGCCGTACGTACACCGCCCAGCCCCGCGCGTACGTGTCCGGGACCGGGACCCGGGTCCAGTCCCGCGCCCAGGCCGGTGGCGCGGCGCGGCGCAGGACCAGGGCGGAGGGCCGCTGGCCGTCCCCGCGGTAGGCGGGGGCGCAGCCGGCGACGTACGCGAGGGGGATGACGGACGTGTTGCCCCGCAGGACGCAGGGGGCGCGGACGCCGTGCTCGTGCAGGACGCCGGCGACCCGCTCCCAGTCGTGCCGCGCGGACTGCTGGATGTGGAAGTTGGAGGAGGTCAGCGGCAGCTGGACCGCCAGATGGCCCGCGAGGGCCAGCCCCAGGGCGCCGAACGCCGGTCCCCGCAGCCGCGCCCGGCGGGCCGCCCGCACCGCCGCGAGCACCCCCAGGGCGGCCGGCACGGCGAGCAGCGCGTGCGTCGGCAGCAGGAACCGCGGCGCGGTGTACGGCACGACGAACACGTACGGCAGCGCGACCGACACCCCGACGGCCACGGCGAGCCACCCCCCGGCGGACGCCCGCCGCGCCCCGCGCACCGCCCACAGCCCCAGCGGCACCAGGACGAGCAGCAGCAGCCACCACTCCAGGGCGAACGGCCGCACCCCGTCCCCGGCGCAGGGGCGGCACAGCAACGGCCCGTCGATCACCGTGAGCTGATGCAGCGCCGAGTCGGTCGGGCCGAGCCCGCCCTGGACCTCACTGGCGGCGGCGAGGCGTTCGCGTACGCCACCGAAGCGAACGTACGCCTCCACGGCCCAGGGCAGGAACCCCGCCGCGAAGCCGGCCAGCGCGGCGCCCGCGCGGGCGGCGGAGCGCCACAGCGGCACCAGCGCGGCGGTCACCAGGAGCGGCCCGGCGAGCGCGGCGCCGTCGTTGGGCCGCATCAGCGTGGCGAGGGCGAGGCCGCCCGCGACACCCGCGCAGGTGCGGACGGTGGGGCGGCGGTGCAGGAAGAGGCCGACGGCACCGGCGGCGCCCATGGCGGTGTAGTGGTTGGGCATCGCCGCGTTCGCGTAGAACAGCGCGATCCACAGGCTGCCGTACAGGCCGGCGGCCAGCGGCGCGACCTCGGGGCGGCCGGGCAGGGCGCGCAGCCAGGGGCGGAAGCCGAGATAGAGCGCGGCGGTGGCGAGCAGCGTCAGCCAGGCGCGCAGCAGCAGGACCGAGTCGCTCCAGGCGGCGACCGGCGTGAGGAGCAGCGGCACGCCCCGGGTGCGGGGCGCGCTGAAGGGCACGCCCGGCCCGGTCTCCGGTGCGTACGGGCCGAAGCGGCTCGCGTACACGATCTCGTCCCAGCCGAGCCGCAGACCGAGCGGGACGAGGACGAGGGAGACGAGGGCGAACAGCGCGCACACGGCGAACAGCAGCCGATGGGCGCGGTCTTCGCGGTCGCGACGCGGGGAGCGGCGCGCTTCCTGTTTGCTCAGTACCAGGGCCACCCGACAACCGTACGGAATACGGGCAATACGACGGCAGTATCTTTGTCGCCGGGCGTGGCCCGGAATCCGGCTCTTGCGCTTTTCGCCCCCGTTGTTCTCGGCGGGCGGCCCTGCCGGTCCCGGTGGGCGACCCCGCTGTTCTCAGCGGGTGGTGCCGAAGACCTCCTCGGCGAGTGCGGCGTACCCCTGGGCGGAGGCCTCGGCGGCGGGCCACGGGTACGCGAAGGCGCCGTCCAGGGCGAGGAAGGGCAGGTCGTCCGCGGTGGCGTAGGACATCAGCCAGGCCCGCATCCAGGGCGCCTCCGCGGCGGGCGTCGCGGCGCAGATCATGGCCTCGGCCGCCGTGTAGTCAGCGGCGCTGACGTGCCGGGTGATGACCGGGAACACGTCCCGCTCCTCCACGGCGATGTGCGGCACGAGCCGGGCGCGCAGGGCCGTGAGGGACTCGGCGAGGCGGCGGCCGTGCGGCACCGGGTCCTCGCCGAACAGCGTGGCCGCGGCGTCGCAGGTGTCCCGGAGTGGGGCGAGCGCCGCGTGGTCGTCGGTGAGCGCGGCGAGCCCGGCGATGCCCGCGGCGGCCGTGCCCGCGGTGACGTCCCCGTCCGCGAGGGCCTGCCCCACGGCGGCGGCGATCACCGGCCACAGGACGCGGTCCTCGCCCGCGTGGTGGTGCAGGACGGCGGCGGTGTAGCGGTGGACGTACGCGGCGATGGCACGGGCCCGCGCGGGCGCCACCGGGCGGCCGGACACGGCGATGCCGTCGGCCAGCGTGCTGAGGCGCTGGATGTCGCTGCGGAGCGCGCGGTGCGTGAGGCGGAGACCGGTGAGGTCGGGGGAGGGGGCCGGCGTGGGAGCCAGGGTGTCGGTCATGGAGGGACTCTTGACCGGAACGGTCCAAATACGGTCAACAATCGGTGAAAAGACGACTTCGCCGCGGTCGCGGGCCCTCCGGGCAAGGTCTCCGGCGGAGGACCTTCGGTCAAAGGGCCTGAGGCAAGGAGCCTGGGGCAAGGGGCCTGGGTCAAAGGCCTGCGGTCGAGCGGCACCGGTCACGGCCGCCGGTCAAAGCCTCCGGTCAGGGCCGCCGGTCAGGGCCTCCGGTCACGGCCTCCGGTCAGGGCCCGAAGCGCCGTCGGTAGGCCGTCGGGCTCAGGCCGGTCTCGCGCCGCAGCCGTGCCCGCAGGTTCGCGGCGGTCCCGAGGCCGCTGCGGCGCGCCACCACGTCGAGCCGCTCCTCGCCCCGCTCGATCAGCCGGCACGCCAGGGCGACGCGCTCCCCGCTGAGCCACGCCAGCGGCGTCGTACCGAGCTGCGCGCGGAAGCGCCGGTGCAGAGTGGCCGGGCTGACCGCGGCCCGCGCGGCGAGGCCCGCCACCGTGAGGGGCTCGTCGAGCCGCTCCTGCGCCCAGGCGAGCAGCGGCGCGAGCGACTCGTCGCGGACCTCGGGCACGGGCCGCTCCACGAACTGCCGCTGCCCGCCGTCCCGGTGGGCGGCGAAGACGAGCCGCCGCGACACGGACACGGCGACCTCCGCGCCGAAGTCGCGGCGCACGATGTGCAGCCCGAGGTCGAGCGCGGCGGCGCTGCCCGCGGCGGTGAGGACGTCGCCGTCGTCGACGAACAGCACGTCCGGTTCCAGCCGCACGGCCGGGAAGCGCGCCCGGAAGGCGTCCGCCCACTGCCAGTGGGCGGTGGCCCGGCGGCCGTCGAGCACCCCGGCCTCGGCGAGCGTGAACGCGCCGCTGCAGAACCCGACGAGCCGCGCCCCGCGCGCGTGCGCCCGCCGTACGGCGTCCAGGACGGCGGGGCGGCGCGGCACCTCGGTGTCCGGACGGTTCGGCACGATCAGGGTGTCCGCCCGGTCGGCGGCCTCGAGACCGGCCACCCCGGTGAGCGTGAAGAAGCCGTCCCGCATGACGGTGCGAGGCTCGGGCGCGCACAGCGTGAAGTCGTACAGCGCGGGCCGCTCCCGCCCGAGCTCGGGCCGCTGGAGGCCGAACACCTCGGTGACGCAGCCCAGTTCGAAGGGGTTGGAGTTCTCGTCGACGATGACGACGACGCGGTGCGGAGCGGCCCGTCCACCCGGCTGAGAGTTTTCTTGCGCCATATGCGATTTCTAGCACTCGTGGGGCGGTGCCGCCCCGGCCCACGATGAGGCCATGACCTCTCACACCCCCATCCACCGGCGGGAACCCCTCTCCCTGAGCACGGCCCTTGCCTCCTTCGACGCCGTGTGGAGCCCGCGCATCGTCGCCCACGTCAACGACTACGACGTCCGTGTCGCCAAGGCCGGGGGCGAGCACGTCTGGCACGTCCACGACGACACCGACGAGTTCTTCCTCGTCCTGGAGGGCGAGCTGGAGATCGCCCTGCGCGAGCCGTCCGGGGAGCGCACCGTCACCCTCCCCAAGGGCTCGGTCTTCGTCGTGCCGCGCGGCACGGAGCACAGGCCCGCCGCCCGCGAGGGCACCTCGCTCCTGCTCTTCGAGCCCACGGGCACGCTGTCGGTGGGGGACCGGCACGACGAGGTGCCCGACCACGTGGACGCGACGACGGGGCACGCCCTCCCGGCGTAACCGCGGCCCCTCCCGGCTCACTCCGCCCGGCTCATCCCGCCCGGCTCACCCCGCTCCCGCGACACCACCGGTCCCGTCCGTCCCCTCCGTCCCGTCCGCCCCGGCCGCCTCCCGCGCGTCGTACGCCGTCCGCGCCGCCGCGATCTCGCCCTGGTGCTCCTCGGTCCACGTCACCAGGGCCTGGATGGTGTGGTGCAGGGTGCCGCCGAGCGGGGTCAGCTCGTACTCGACGCGGGGCGGCACCACCGGGTGGACGGTGCGCAGCACGAGGCCGTCGCGCTCCAGCTGGCGCAGGGTGACGGTGAGCATGCGCTGGCTGATGCCGTCGATCTCCCGGCGCAGCTCCGTGAAGCGCAGCCGGCGCCGGTCGAGGAGCGCGATCACCAGGAGCGACCACTTGTCGGCGATCCGGTCGAGGATCTGCCGGACCTGGCAGTCCTCGCGCGTGTCCCACTGGAAGGGGTCGGCGTCGCCGTCGTCCACACCGCTCACGTACCCCGAACTCCCGGTGGCCACGGTGCCTTTGAGGTAACTGGGTGACTTCGAAGTGCCTTCTTCCATACCCCGTGATGCTGCCGCACGATTCCCATGGTTACAAGAAGGAACCAGCCGCCAGGCCGGTAACCGGCGGCGTGACCGGAGGAGTCACCATGGGCGCCCGCGCCTGGGCACTGCTGCTCGTCCTCTGCGGAACCACCTTCCTGGAGGGCGCCGACATCGCGATGCTCGCGATCGCGATCCCCACGATCCGCTCCGACCTGGGCCTGTCCACGGGCACGGCGGCATGGGTGATCAGCGCCTACGTCCTCGGCTACGCGGGCTTCACCCTGCTGGGCGGGCGCGCCGCCGACCTCCTCGGCCGACGGCGGATGTTCCTCGTCTGGCTCGGCGTCTTCCTGGCCTTCTCCGGCCTCGGCGGCCTCGCCACCGAGGGCTGGATGCTGATCGTGGCGCGGTTCGTGACCGGTGTGGCCGCCGCGTTCATGACGCCCGCGGCGATGTCCGTCATCACGACCTCGTACGCGGAGGGCCCCGAGCGCAACAAGGCGCTGCTGGTCTTCGCGGGCACCTCGGCGGGCGGCTTCTCGCTCGGCCTCGTCATCGGGGGACTGCTCACCGAACTCGGCTGGCGCTGGGTGTTCTTCGCCCCGGTCATCCTCACCGCCGTGATCCTGGCCGCCGCCGTCCGGCTCGTGCCGGGCGCGGACGCGCCCACCGCGAAGGCCTGGGCGACCCTGCGCTCCGGCGGCTTCGACCTGCCCGGCGCGGTCGCGGTGGCGGGCGCGATGCTGCTGCTCGCCTTCGGCGTCGTACGGCTCGAACACGGTCTGGACGGCTGGCCGGTGACGCTCGGCGTGGTCCTCGCCGGGCTGCTGCTCGGCGCGGCGTTCGTCGGCGTGGAGCGCCGCGCGGCCGCCCCGCTCGTCCGCCTGGGGATCTTCCGTACGGGCTCGGTGGTGCGGGCCGGGCTCGGCGCGCTCCTCTACCTCGGCTCCTTCATGGGCTTCCAGTTCGTCATCACGCTCTACCTGCAGGAGCTGCGCGGCTGGTCGTCCTGGCAGACGGCGCTCGCCCTCGTGGTGATGGGCTGCGACGTGGTGCTCGCGCCGACGCTCACGCCCCGCCTGGTGCAGCGCCACGGCCACGCCCGGGTGATCCTCGGCGGCTTCCTGCTCGCGCTCCTGGCGTACGCGCTGTTCCTGCCGGTCGGCATGGACTGGACGTACGCGGCGATGTTCCCGACGCTCTTCCTGGTGGGCGCCGGTTTCGCCCTCGCGTACGGGCCGCTGCTGATCGCCGCGACGGAGGGCGTCGCCGCGCACGAGCAGGGCCTCGCGGGCGGCATCCTGCACACGTCCACGCAGTTCGGCGCGGCGATCGGGGTCTCTGCGGTGACGGCGGTCCACGGGCTCGCCTCCCCCGGGGCCGGCGAGGCGGCCGGGAGCGGACAGGCGCTCGACGCCTTCCGTACGGCGCTCGCGGTGCCGGTCGCGCTGGCCGCCGTGGGCGTGGCCGTCGCGCTCGCCGGGGCGCTGCGCGGGCCGCGGGGGCCGCGCGGGCCGCGGGGGCCCCGCCCGGGTCAGCCCGCGGCCCTGAGCGACGCGTCGGCGCCCGCCCTGCCCGCCACCACCGACGCACGGTAGCCGCTGGGCGTCACCCCGCGGATCCGCTTGAAGGCGTCGCTGAACCCGAACCCGTCCGCGTACCCCACCCGCCCCGCCACGGCCGCGACCGTCGCGCCCGGCTCGGTCAGCAGCTCCGCGGCCAGCGTCATCCGCCACTCGGTGAGGTACGCCATGGGCGGCCGCCCCACGAGGTCGGCGAAGCGCCGCGCGAAGGCCGCGCGCGACACCTGGGCGCGCGCGGCCAGCGACGCCACCGTCCAGGCCCGGCCCGGCTCCTCGTGCATCGCGCACAGGGCCGGGCCCACCACGTCGTCGCCGAGCGCCCGGTACCAGGCCGGCGGCCGCGCCTCCGGCAGGTCGAACCACTCGCGCAGGGTGCAGGCGAGCAGCCAGTCGAGCATCCGGTCCATCACGTACTGGCGCCCGGGCCGGTCGGCGGCCACCTCCTCGGCGATCAGGTCGACGATCGCCAGGCACTCCGGTCCGCCCGGCACGGCGAGCAGCGGCGGCAGCGCGCCGAGCAGCCGCCGCCCGCCGCTCCCCTCCCCCTGGTAGGCGCCGGTGACCAGCTCGGTCTCGCCCCCGTCACCGGCGGCGAGGCCGTACGGGACCGACGTGCACACGGCGGCGTGCCCCGGCCGCAGGGTGCGCACCTCGTCGAGCGCGGTGACGCGCGCCTCCCCGCGCACCACCATGACCAGCGTCAGCGCGGCGGGCCGCACGGGCTCCCGCGTCCCGCGCAGGACCGTACGACCGAACAGCGCGCCGTCCGCGCGGATGCCGCGCAGCAGATCCCCCAGAGCGTCCATGCGGACCACCGTAGACGGCCCGCGACCAGGCGGCGGCGGGCGCCTGCGCGGGGTGAGACGGACGCCTATGGGGCCGAGACGGGCGCCCATGTCCCCGCGTCCCGCGGGGAGGTTGGCTGGCCGCATGACGAACACGACCTCCACCAGTACCCCCGCCCGCCCCGGCCTCGTTCTCGTGCTCGGCGCCACCGGCAAGACCGGGCGCCGGATCGTGCCCCGGCTCCGCGCGGCGGGCCACGAGGTGCGGGCCGCGTCCCGGTCCGCCGACACCTTCTTCGACTGGAACGAACGCTCTACCTGGGCCCCGGCGCTGTCCGGCGTCTCCGCCCTCTACCTCGTGGCACCGGACGACCCCGACCCCGTCACCGACTTCGTGGCCGAGGCCGCGGCGGCCGGGGTGCGCCGCTTCGTGGTCCTGTCCGGGCGCGGCGTCGACGTGTCCGGCGAGTCCTTCCTGCCGGGCATGGCCCGGGCGGAGGCGGCCGTGCGGAAGGCGGGCGTCGACTGGACGGTGATCCGCGCCAACAACTTCGCGCAGAACTTCGACGAGGACTACGCCCACGCGCCGCTCCTCGCGGGCCGCCTCGCCCTGCCGGTCGGCGACGTGGCCGAGCCGTTCATCGACGTCGAGGACCTCGCGGACGTCGCGGTCGCGCTGCTCACCGAGGACGGCCACACGCACCGCGTCTACGAGCTCTCGGGCCCGCGCGCCCTCACCTACGCCGAGGCGGTCGCGGAGATCGCGGCGGCGTCCGGCCGCCCGATGCGCTTCGAGGCGGTCACGGCGGAGCAGTTCCTGGCGGAGACCGTCACGGCGGGCGTCCCCGAGCCGCTGGCCCGCGAGCTGACCGCCGTCTTCACGTTCACCGCCGAGGGCCACCTCTCGCCGCTGACCACGGGCGTACGGGACGTCCTGGGCCGCGAGCCGCGGGACTTCACGGAGTACGTGAGGGAGGCCGCGGCGCGGGGTGCGTGGGAACCGGCTCCGTCCGGCGCCTGAGACCGGAGGGCGCGGTGCCGGCGGCGGGGACCCGGTACGCCGCCGCCCTGCGCCGCGCGAAGCGGAACGCGTCGAAGGTCAGCAGGGCGAGCGCCAGCCACACCAGGGCGAACCCGGCCCACCGCTCGGCGGGCATCGCCTCGTGGAAGTACAGGATGCCGAGCAGGAACTGGAACACCGGCGCCAGGTACTGCAGCAGCCCCAGCGTGGACAGCGGCACCCGGATCGCGGCGGCGCCGAAGCAGACCAGCGGCGCCGCCGTCACCACGCCGGTCGCGGCGAGCAGCGCGGCGTGGCCCGCACCCTCGGTGCCGAACACCAGGTCGCCCCGCGTGCCGAGCCACACCAGATAGACGATCGCGGGCAGGAACTGCACGGCGGTCTCGGCGGCCAGCGACTCCAGACCGCCCAGGTTCACCTTCTTCTTGACCAGGCCGTACGCCGCGAAGGTGAAGGCCAGGCAGAGCGAGATCCACGGCGGGCGGCCGTAGCCGAAGGCGAGCACGAGGACGGCGGCGAGGCCGACGCCGACGGCGACCCACTGCACCGGCCGCAGCCGCTCACCGAGCAGCAGGACGCCGATGGCGATGGTGACCAGGGGGTTGATGAAGTAGCCGAGGGAGGCCTCGACGACGTGGCCGGAGTTCACCGCCCAGATGTAGATGCCCCAGTTCATCGTGATGACGCTGGCGGCGACGGCCACGAGGCCCAGCCTGCGCGGCTGGCGCAGCAGCTCCTTGGCCCAGGCCCAGCGGCGGACGCACAGCAGCGCGACCGCGACGACCACGAGGGACCAGGCCATCCGGTGGGCCAGGATCTCGCCCGCGCCCGCGGGCTTGAGCAGCGGCCAGAAGAGGGGCACGAGGCCCCACATGCCGTAGGCGGCGATGCCGTTCAGGAGGCCTGTGCGGGCTTCCCCCTTCGCCTGCGCAGGTCCCACGACTCCTCCTTCACCCGGCAGCCCCGCGCCGCCCCCCAGACGGTAACGCCCGCCCCGTCACCGTGTCATGTGTGTTTCGCCATACGGTCATGACGCTGCGCGCGGTGCCTTCGGCACACGACGAGGCCCGGCCCCGCGGAAGCGGGGCCGGGCCTCGTGTCGTCCCGTACGGAGGGAAGCGGCGGGCTAGCCGACGACCGTCCAGGTGTCGCCCCCGGCGAGCAGCGCCGCCAGGTCACCCTTGCCGTGCTGCTCGATCGCCGCGTCGAGCTGCTCGGCCATGAGCGTGTCGTACACCGGCCGCTCCACGTTCCGGAACACCCCGATCGGCGTGTGGTGCAGCGTGTCCGGGTCGGCGAGCCGGGAGAGCGCGAACGCCGTCGTCGGCGAGGCGGCGCGCGCGTCGTGGACGAGGATGTCGCCCTCGTTCTCCGGCGTCACGGCGACGACCTTGAGGTCACCGGTGGCCGCGTCCCGCACCACGCCCTTGGAGCCGTCCGCGCCGAAGCGGATCGGCGCCCCGTGCTCGAGGCGGATCACCGCCTCCTCGGCCTGCTGCTTGTCCTTGAGGACCTCGAAGGCGCCGTCGTTGAAGATGTTGCAGTTCTGGTAGATCTCCACCAGGGCCGTGCCGGGGTGGTCGGCGGCCTGGCGCAGCACCTCCGTGAGGTGCTTGCGGTCGGAGTCGACCGTACGGGCCACGAAGGAGGCCTCGGCGCCGATCGCGAGGGACACCGGGTTGAAGGGCGCGTCGAGCGACCCCATCGGCGTCGACTTCGTGATCTTGCCGACCTCGGAGGTGGGGGAGTACTGGCCCTTGGTGAGGCCGTAGATCCGGTTGTTGAACAGCAGGATCTTCAGGTTCACGTTGCGCCGCAGCGCGTGGATCAGGTGGTTGCCGCCGATCGACAGGGCGTCGCCGTCACCGGTGACCACCCACACGCTCAGGTCCCGGCGCGAGGAGGCCAGGCCGGTGGCGATGGCCGGGGCGCGGCCGTGGATGGAGTGCATCCCGTAGGTGTTCATGTAATACGGGAAGCGGGACGAGCAGCCGATGCCGGAGACGAAGACGATGTTCTCCTTGGCCAGGCCGAGCTCGGGCATGAACCCCTGCACGGCCGCCAGCACCGCGTAGTCACCGCAGCCGGGGCACCAGCGCACTTCCTGGTCGGACTTGAAGTCCTTCATGGACTGCTTGGCCTCGGCCTTGGGCACGAGCTTCAGAAGCGTCTCGGAGCCGGTGGGCCCCGCGAGCGTGGTGTCAGCCATCGATGGCCTCCTTGAGAGCCGTGGCGAGCTGCTCGGCCTTGAACGGCATTCCGTTGACCTGGTTGTACGAGACCGCGTCCACGAGGTACTTGGCGCGGATCAGCGTGGCGAGCTGGCCGAGGTTCATCTCGGGGACCACCACCTTGTCGTAACGCTTCAGGACCTCGCCCAGGTTCCGCGGGAACGGGTTGAGGTGGCGCAGATGGGCCTGCGCGACGCTCTCCCCGGCGGCGCGCAGCCGGCGCACGGCGGCCGTGATCGGCCCGTACGTGGAGCCCCAGCCGAGCACGAGCACCCGGGCGTCGCCGCGCGCGTCGTCGACCTCCAGCTCCGGCACCTCGATGCCATCGACCTTGGCCTGGCGGGTGCGGACCATGAAGTCGTGGTTGGCCGGGTCGTACGAGATGTTGCCCGTGCCGTCCTGCTTCTCGATGCCGCCGATGCGGTGCTCCAGGCCCGGCGTGCCCGGCACGGCCCACGGCCGGGCGAGGGTCGCCGGGTCGCGCAGGTAGGGCCAGAAGACCTCCGTGCCGTCCTCCAGCGTGTGGTTCGGCCCGGAGGCGAACTGCACCCGCAGGTCCGGCAGCTCGTCCGGCTCCGGGATGCGCCACGGCTCGGAGCCGTTGGCCAGGTAGCCGTCGCTCAGCAGGAAGACCGGCGTCCGGTACGTCAGCGCGATCCGGGCCGCCTCCAGGGAGGCGTCGAAGCAGTCCGCCGGGGTGCGCGGCGCGACCACCGGGACCGGCGCCTCGCCGTTGCGGCCGTACATCGCCTGGAGCAGGTCGGCCTGCTCGGTCTTGGTCGGCAGGCCGGTGGAGGGCCCGCCGCGCTGGATGTCCACGATGAGGAGCGGCAGCTCCAGGCTCACCGCGAGGCCGATGGTCTCCGACTTCAGCGCCACGCCGGGGCCCGAGGTCGTGGTCACCGCGAGCGAGCCGCCGAAGGCCGCGCCGAGCGCGGCGCCGATGCCCGCGATCTCGTCCTCGGCCTGGAAGGTGCGCACGCCGAAGTTCTTGTGCTTGCTCAGCTCGTGCAGGATGTCCGACGCCGGAGTGATCGGGTACGAACCCAGGTACAGCGGCAGGTCCGCCTGGCGGGAGGCGGCGATCAGGCCGTACGACAGGGCGAGGTTGCCGGAGATGTTCCGGTACGTACCGGTCGGGAAGGCCGTCGCCGCCGGTGCCACCTCGTACGAGACGGCGAAGTCCTCGGTGGTCTCCCCGAAGTTCCAGCCCGCGCGGAACGCGGCGATGTTCGCCTCCGCGATGTCCGGCTTCTTGGCGAACTTCTGCCGCAGGAACCGCTCCGTGCCCTCCGTGGGCCGGTGGTACATCCACGAGAGCAGCCCGAGCGCGAACATGTTCTTGGACCGGCCGGCGTCCTTGCGGGACAGCTCGAAGTCCTTCAGCGCCTCGACCGTCAGCGTGGTCAGCGGGACCGGGTGCACCTGGAAGCCGTCGAGCGAGCCGTCCTCCAGCGGCGAGGTCTCGTACCCCACCTTCTGCATGGCGCGCTTGGTGAACTCGTCCGTGTTCACGATCACCTCGGCGCCGCGCGGCACGTCGCCGATGTTCGCCTTCAGCGCGGCCGGGTTCATCGCGACGAGGACGTTCGGCGCGTCGCCGGGCGTCAGGATGTCGTGGTCGGCGAAGTGGAGCTGGAAGCTGGAGACGCCCGGCAGCGTCCCGGCGGGCGCGCGGATCTCGGCGGGGAAGTTCGGCAGCGTCGACAGGTCGTTGCCGAAGGACGCCGTCTCGGAGGTGAACCGGTCACCGGTGAGCTGCATACCGTCGCCGGAGTCACCCGCGAATCGAATGATCACCCGGTCGAGACGGCGCACGTCTTTCGCACCCGCAGGCTTGCGCTGCTCGCCGACAACGGTCTCGTCGGCCTGCTCGGCCGGGCTACTGACCTGGCTGGTCACTGAACTGGACCTCCCTCGAGGCGGCTGTGCGGGCACGGCAGGCCGCCCTGCCTTCCCATCGCCCACCCTACGTCGGTAAGGGTTGCCTTTATCAGGCAGCTCGCATGGTGGACGTCCTTTTGAGACAGCTTCCTGCCCTGATTCATCACGATCTGCCACGCCCCCCGGCCTCTCATCGACTCCCTCTCCGCTCGTCCTTTGGTTCTAGGACGCGGGAACTAGGCCCGCGTCGTCCTGTCGCCGGGGGTGTCCCGTTGCCGAGACGTCCCCGCCCTGGTCGGAGTACCTCATCCGGCACCCCTGACACGGTGTCAAGGGAAGAGGGAGGGGGCCTTGAATCCGGATGGAATCGCAGCGGATGCCGCGGATGCCGCGGAGGCAGCGCACGCAGCGGATGTCGCGGAATCAGGAATTCAGATACGTGAGCACGGCGAGTACCCGCCGATGATCGCCGTCACTCGGGGAAAGCCCGAGCTTCAGGAAGATATTGCTCACATGCTTTTCCACGGCTCCGTCGCTCACGACGAGCTGCCGCGCGATCGCCGAGTTGGTCCGCCCCTCGGCCATCAGCCCCAGGACCTCGCGCTCGCGCGGCGTGAGCCCCGCGAGCACGTCCTGCTTGCGGCTGCGGCCGAGCAACTGCGCCACGACCTCCGGGTCGAGCGCGGTGCCGCCCCGCGCGACGCGCACCACGGCGTCCACGAACTCCCGGACCTCCGCGACCCGGTCCTTCAGCAGGTACCCCACACCCCGGCTGGACCCGGCGAGCAGCTCCGTCGCGTACTGCTCCTCCACGTACTGGGACAGCACGAGCACCCCGAGCCCCGGGTGCCGCTGGCGCAGCTTCACGGCCGCGCGCACCCCTTCGTCGGTGTGCGTCGGCGGCATCCGCACGTCCGCGACCACGACGTCCGGCAGCTCGTCCAGGGCCGCGAGTTCGGTGACCGTCTTGATCAACGCCTCCGCGTCCCCGACCCCCGCGACGACCTCGTGCCCGCGGTCGGTCAGCAGCCGGGTCAGCCCCTCCCTGAGCAGCACTGAATCCTCGGCGATGACCACCCGCACCTTGTCCTCCACGATGTTCCGTCCCCCAGTGCCTGTCCCCACCCCATTGACAGACACCAGCATCCCAGCATCCGGATGCCTGCGGGACCGACTTGCCGCCGCGTGTGGAAGCACACCGGACGGCCGAGGACCCGCCCGACGGACGGAGGCTTCACCGCGCGGAGGCTTCACCGGGCGGGTGGCGGTCGGTTGGACGGGGGCGGTTGGTTGGACGGGGTGGTTGGTTGGACGGGGAGGCTCGCCGCCGGGCCTGCGGCGGTTCACCGGGGCGGCGGACGATCGCCGGGGCGGCGGAGGTCTGGGCGCGGCGCGGAGGCCTGGGCGCGGCGCGGTGGGCGGGAGCGGGGTCCGTCGGAGGGGGAGGCGGGGCCCGCGGGGGGCGGGGCCCGCAGGGATGCGGGGCCGGGGAGGAGGAGGCGGGCCCCGCCTTAGGAAAGGGCGGGGCCCGTCGGGGAAGGGGTGGTTCCGGTTTGCGAGGGGCCTTGCCCGGGGCGGCAGAGGGAGTCTGCGCCTGGTGCGCCTGGTGCGCCGGGTAAGGAGCGCCCCGCGCGCGGGCGCGGGGAACCGCGGGCCGGGGCCCGCGCGGCTCAGCCCCGCCAGGGCAGCTCCGCCGTCACCGTGGTCGGCCCGCCGACCGGGGACTCCACCACGAGGATCCCGTCCACCGCGTCCAGTCGCTCGGCCAGCCCCGCGAGCCCCGACCCGGCCGTCACGTCCGCGCCGCCCTGCCCGTCGTCGAGGACCTGGAGCATCAGCCGGTCCTCGACCCGCCACACGTCCACCGAGGCCCGCGCGGCCCCGCTGTGCTTGCTGATGTTCTGCAGCAGCTCGGAGACGGTGAAGTACGCGATGCCCTCGATCGCCGCCGCGGGCCGCGAGGGCAGGTCCACCTCCACCTCCACCGGCACCGTGCACCGCGCGGCGAGCGCGGACAGCGCCGCGTCCAGCCCCCGGTCGGTGAGGACGGCGGGGTGGATGCCGCGCGCTAGGTCCCGCAGCTCCTGGAGCGCCACCTTCACCTCGCCGTGCGCCTCGTCCACCATCCGGGCGGCCGCCTGCGGATCCTCCGCCAGCTTCTCCTTCGCGAGCCCCAGGTCCATGGCGAGGGCGACGAGCCGGGCCTGGGCGCCGTCGTGCAGGTCGCGCTCGATGCGCCGCAGGTCCGCCGCGGCCGTGTCCACGACCACGCCCCGGTCCGACTCCAGCTCCACGACGCGGGACACCAGGCGCGACGGCCCGAGCAGCCCGAAGACCATGACGCGGTCGACCGTGGTCAGAGCGCGGATGATCCAGGGCGTGCCCAGGGTCACGAGCAGGCCGGTGGCCGAGGTGAGCCCGATCTCGAAGGGGTTGTCCAGGTAGAAGCGGTGCGAGTCGTCACCGTAGAGCTGCATGCCGCCCTGGCCGCCGTAGACGGGGAAGAGCCAGAACCACAGCGGGTACGTGAGCATCGCCCAGCCGTACGTCCAGAAGACCACCGCCACCGTGAAGGAGAAGATCGCCCACGGCATGTGCAGCACGGCGTACACCACGTGGCGCCAGGAGACGCCGCTCTTGAGGACGGCGCCCATCCAGGCCAGCGGCCCGCTGTCACGCGCCCGCAGGGGGTGCGGGTCCTGCACGTCCACCCCGAGCAGCGCCCGCGCCCGCACCCGCTCCAGCGCGCCGAAGCCGCGGCAGGCGGTGAGGCCCAGGGCCAGGATGGGGATGCCGATGAACGTGACCAGCAGACCCGCGCCGACGGCGAGCATCGTCACGGCGAAGGTGAAGGCGACGATGCTGATCGGCAGGGAGAGCAGCACGTACACGAACTCCCGCAGCGTGCGTCCCTCGACGGGCGCCCGCAGCCAGACCGGGAGCCGGTTCCGCCGCTCGGCCGCCGTGTCGTCCCCGTACCCTCCGGACCAGCGGTCCCCGAGGTCGCTCCTCATGACGCGTCCGTACCCCTGTCCGTAGTCCGTGGCCATCAGTGCCGTCCGTTTCCGCTCGTCCCGCTCGGGCCCCGGCCTCCGTGACCGGCGCGGTCCACCGCTTGTCGTACACCCAGCGTGCGCTCCGGAGCGTGCGCCGGACCATGCGGTACGTCGGCGTCTTGGGCCGGGGGTTTTCCCTACCCTTCCGGGGGACGTGGCCCCCGCCGCCGGACGTCCGCCCCACGCCCGCCACTCCGCCCGCCGGACCCGAGCCGCGCCGTGGCGACGACCAGGCCGACGAGGCGAGCCTGGGGCGAGCGAGGGCAGGCCGGGCTGTGGCGACACCCCGGTCGGCCCCGGCGGTGACTCCGCTACTCCGCCCGGTCCCGCCACGGCAGCTCCGCCGTGATCGTCGTCGGCCCGCCCTCCGGCGAGTCGATGATGAACAGGCCGTCGACCGCCCCGAGCCGCTCGGACAGGCCCGCCATGCCGGTGCCGCCCTCCAGGCTCGCCCCGCCGCGCCCGTCGTCCCACACCTGTATGAGCAGCCGCTGGTCGGAACGCCACACCTCGACGCTCGCCGAGCGCGCCCCGCTGTGCTTGGAGACGTTCTGCAGCAGCTCGGAGACGGTGAAGTACGCGATGCCCTCGATCGCGGCCGCCGGGCGCGTGGTCAGGTCCGCCGTCACCTTCACCGGCACCGTGCACCGCGCGGCCACCGACGACAGGGCCGGGCCGAGGCCGCGGTCGGTGAGGACGGCGGGGTGGATGCCGCGCGCGAGGTCCCGCAGCTCCTGGAGGGCGAGCTTCACCTCGCCGTGCGCCTCGTCGACCATCGCCGCCGCCGCGTCCGGGTCCTCCAGAAGCTTCTCCTTCGCGAGGCCGAGCCCCATGGCGAGGGCGACGAGCCGGGCCTGGGCGCCGTCGTGCAGGTCGCGCTCGATGCGCCGCAGGTCCGCCGCGGCCGTGTCCACGACCACGCCCCGGTCCGACTCCAGCTCC
>NZ_JASCXL010000155.1:0-20324 GCF_030010595.1 Streptomyces sp. CC224B
GCAGAAGAGAAACAGCCCGTCCGGCGCTTGAGGACGAGCGCGAAGCGCGATACAGGCAACGGACGCGCAGAAGAGAACCAGCCCGTCCGGCGCTTGAGGACGAGCGCGTCAGCGCGATTTTCGGGGGTCCAGGGGGCGCCCCCGTGACGGTCAGGCCGGGGTGAGGGTGACCTTGGGGAGGGTGTCCGCGTAGACGCGCGGGTCGTACTCGCCCGCCGTGGGGGCGGAGACCGTCGCGGCCGAGAGGGCGACCGCCCGGGCCAGCCGGTCCGGCCAGGACAGCCCCTCGACGAGCCCGGAGAGCAGCCCGGCCACGGCCGAGTCCCCCGCCCCGGTCGGGTTGCCGCGCACCGCCCCCGGCGGGGCGGCCCGCCACGTGCCCTCGGGCGTGACGGCGAGCAGCCCCTCCGCGCCGAGCGAGGCGACCACGGCGTGCGCCCCCCGCCGCCGGGCGTCCCGCGTGGCCCGCGACGGCTCGTGCGCGCCGGTCAGCTCGGCCAGCTCCTCGGCGTTGGGCTTCACGACGTCGGGCCGCGCGGCCACCCCCCGCCGCAGCGGCTCCCCGCTGGTGTCCAGCAGGACGGGCACGCCCGCGGCCCGCGCCGCCCGGACGAGGAGGGCGTACGCGCCGACCGGCACCCCGGGCGGCAGGCTGCCGCACAGGGCGACCGCCGCCACGCCCTCGCCCCGCACCAGCGCGTCGTACGCGTCGAGGAACCCGGCCCACTCGTCGGGCGTGACGGTCGGGCCCGGCTCGTTGAGCTGGGTGGTGTCGCCGGTGCGGGCGTCCACGACGGCGAGGGTGCGGCGGGTGGCGCCCGCGACGGCGCACAGCGCGTCGGTGACGCCGGGGGCCTGCGCGAGGTGGTCGCGGAGGGTGCGGCCGGTGGCGCCGCCCGCGAAGCCGGTCACCGTCACGGCGTGGCCGAGCGCGGCGAGCACCCGGGCCACGTTCACGCCCTTGCCGCCCGGCCGCTCGGCCACCTCGGTGACGCGGTGGGTGGCGTGGGGCGTGAGGGACGGGACCGTGTACGTGAGGTCCAGGGCGGCGTTGAGCGTGACCGTGATGATCACTGGTTCACCCCCGAGAACGCAGATCCGGGACGCACGATCCGCCTCTTGTGTATGTCGTTCGGGGCCTGATCATGCCAAAAAGAAGGCGGTTGGCCCAGACCTCGGGGGCCAACCGCCTCGGTGCGACCGGTTCGCGCCGGACCGCGCGCGCCGTGGACCGGACCAGGTCCGATCAGTCCGGATCAGAATCGATCAGGGCGGATCAGGTGGGATCAGGCGGGCTCACGTGGGGTCAGGTCGGGTCGACGACCCACTCGCCCTTGCGCAGCACGCCCTTGAGGGCGAACTCCGCGTCCAGGACGACGATGTCGGCGTCCTTGCCGGGCTCCAGGGAGCCCACGGTGTCGTAGATCCCGAGCCGCTTCGCCGGGGTCTCGGAGATCGCGGTCACGACGTCCTCGACGGGCAGCCCGTCGACCGTCACGGCACGCTGGAACGCGCGGTCCTGGGTGAGCGTGGAGCCCGCGATCGAGCCGCCCTCGGCGAGCCGCGCGACGCCGTCCGACACCACGACCTCCAGCGGCCCCAGGCGGTACGTGCCGTCGCCGAAGCCCGCCGCGTCCATCGCGTCCGTGATGAGCGCGACCCGCTCGGCACCGGCGTGGTGGAAGGCCAACTGGAGGGAGGCGGGGTGCAGATGGGTGCCGTCGTCGATCAGCTCGACGGTGACCCGCTCGTCCTCCAGGAGCGCGGCGATGGGCCCGGGCACCCGGTGACCGAGGCCCGGCATCGCGTTGAACAGGTGCGTGGCCACGGTGGCGCCCGCGTCGACGGCCTCGACCGTCTGCTCGTACGTGGCGTCGGTGTGGCCGATCGCGGCGATCACGCCGTGCTCGGCGAGCAGGCGTACGGAGTCGATGCCGCCGGGAAGTTCGGTGGCGAGGGTGACCATCTTCGCCCGGCCGCGCGCCGCGTCGAGCAGCTTGCGGACCTCCGCCGGGTCCGGGTGGCGCAGCAGCGCCTCACTGTGCGCGCCCTTGCGGCACGGCGAGATGAACGGGCCCTCGAAGTGGATGCCCGCGATGTCGCCCTGCTCGGCCAGCTCCGAGAGCAGGCCCGCGCGCTGCGCGAGCGCGTCCATCTCGCCGGTGACGGTGGAGGCGACGAGGGTGGTGGTGCCGTGCAGGCGGTGCGTGCGGATGCCGTGCAGGACGTCCTCGACGGTGCCGTTGCTGAAGGACGCGCCGCCGCCGCCGTGGTTGTGCATGTCGACGAAGCCGGGGACCAGCCAGTGGCCCGTCAGGTCGACCGTCTCGGCGTCCGCGGGGGCGCTGCCCGCGATGCGTGTGCCGTCGACGATGACCCGGCCCCGGGGGACGGTCCCGGTGGGCAGTACCACCTGGGCACCGGCGAGAACCTTGCTAGTGGCCATCAGGTGGTTACCTCCGTGGGGTCTTCGAGCCGTCGGCGGCCGACGGCGTGTCGATGGGCGTGCTGGATGTATCGGTACGGGCGCCCTCCGGCGTGAGCAGGTCCCAGGCGAGCAGGCCCGCGCCCAGGCAGCCCGCCGCGTCGCCGAGCGCGGCGGGGACGATCGCGGGCAGCGTCTGGAACTGCACCACGCGGTCCGCGACGGCCTGGCGCAGCGGCGTGAACAGCGTGTCCCCCGCCTCCGCGAGCCCGCCGCCGATGATCAGCGTGTCGGGGTCCAGGAGGGTGAGGGCGGTCAGCAGGCCGTCGGCGAGCGCGTCCACCGCGTGCTGCCACACCTCGGCGGCGCGCGGGTCGCCGGAGCGCACCGCCTTCGCGCAGTCGGCGGCGTCCGCGGCCGGGTCACCGCCGGCCTCGGCCCACGCCGCGCTCACCGCGGAGGCGGAGGCGAGCCGCTCCAGGCAGCCGCGCTGGCCGCAGCCGCAGGGCGGGCCGCCGGGGCGGACGACGATGTGGCCGATCTCGCCGGCCGAGCCGTGCGCGCCGGGCTCGATGACGCCGTCGATGCCGATGGCGCCGGCGATGCCCGTGCCGAGCGGCACGAACAGGAACCGCCGGGAGTCCTTGCCCGCGCCGACGCGGCCCTCGGCGAGGCCGCCGGTGCGCACGTCGTGGCCGAGCGCCACCGGGACGCCGCCGAGGCGGGCGCCGAGCAGGTCGCGCAGCGGTACGTCGGTCCAGCCGAGGTTCGCCGCGTACACCGCGACGCCGCGCTCGGCGTCGACGATGCCGGGGACCGCGACGCCCGCCGCGGCGGCCGGCTCCCCGAAGTGGGCCTCGCCGTGCGCCCGCAGGTCCGCGGCGAAGTCCACGATCGACTGGACCACGGCCGCCGCGCCGCGCTCCCGCCCGGTCGGGCGACGGGCCTCGTGCAGCAGCGCCCCGTCCGCCCCGACCAGGGCGGCCTTCATTCCGGTGCCGCCCACGTCCAGGGCGATGACATGTCTCACGGGGACAGTGTCGCGTGTGACCCGGCAAGAGGTCTAGTCCAGTGCGCGGGGGAGCGGTGCCGGGAAGAGGGGCCCCGGCGACAGGGGCCGTCGTTGCGGAAGTGATACTCGGGTGGTGTGGACCTCGCCTGGTGACGCGGGGGAGACTCGCGGTTTCAGTACGTCCGAGCAAGGGTGGGAAGACAGCGGTGCAGCGGCGCGTGACAGGGCTGACGGCGGCGGTGGCCGCACTGAGCATGGCGGCGCTGCTCGCCGGATGCGGCGGATCGGGCGGGTCGGACGAAGTGACCCTCAAGCTCGTGGCGGCGGACTACGGCGACTCGGCGGCGAACAGCTCCAAGAAGTACTGGGGTGAGCTGGTCGAGAAGTTCGAGGCCGAGCACCCCGACATCAAGGTCGACGTGGACGTCCTCCCCTGGACGGACGTCGACCGCAAGGTCAAGGAGATGGTCGCGGCCGACGAGGCGCCCGACCTCGCGCAGATCGGCGCGTACGCCGACTACGCGGCGCAGGACAAGCTGTACAGCGCCGACGACGTGCTCTCCATCCCCACCCAGGCCGACTTCCTCGCGCCGCTGGCCAAGGCGGGCCTCGTCCAGCGCGTGCAGTACGGCATGCCGTTCGCCGCGTCCACGCGGCTGCTCTTCTACAACGAGAAGCTCTTCAAGAGCGCCGGCATCTCCCCGCCGGAGAACTGGAACGAGCTCCAGGCCGCCGCGAAGAAGCTCAAGGCGCGCGGCGTGAAGTACCCGTACGCGCTGCCGCTGGGCAAGGAGGAGGCCCAGGCCGAGACCTACCAGTGGATGCTCAGCGGGGGCGGCGGCTACACCGACAACGTCGGCTCGTACGACATCGACTCCAAGCAGAACGTGCAGACGTTCACCTGGCTGAAGGACGAGCTGGTCGGCAAGGGCCTGACCGGTCCGACGCCGCCCGGCAAGCTCAACCGCGCCGAGGCGTTCGCGGCGTTCACGCGCGGCGAGGTCGGCATGCTCAACGGCCACCCGACCCTGATGAAGATGGCCGCCAAGAAAAACCTGGACTACGGCATGGTCCCCATGCCCGGCGTCAACGGCAAGGCGCAGGCCACGATGGGCGTCGCCGACTGGATGATGGCCTTCAAGCAGAACGGCCACCGCAAGGAGATCGGCACGTTCCTCGACTTCGTCTACGCCAAGGAGAACGTGCTCGCCTTCTCGCGCGAGTACGACCTGCTGCCGGTGACGACCTCGGCGTCCCAGGACATGGCCGCCGACAAGAACGACGCGAAGCGGCTCGGCGGCTTCCTGGAGGAGCTGCCGACCTCGCAGCTCTACCCCGTGGGCAAGACCTCGTGGGCGCAGGTGTCCGCGCAGGTCAAGGAGTACATCGGCAAGACCGTGGACCCCAACGGGGATCCGCAGGCCATCCTGTCGCAGATCGAGACGAAGGCGGCGGCGGAGGAAGCGGCGCAGTAGCCCTGCCGGGGACTGCCCTTTTTCCCACCCGCCCACCCGTGCCGCCCCGGCGTTGCCCGCCGGGGTCCGGCGCGGAGCGCTGCGGGTGGTGCCCTCCGGGTTCCGCCGCTGCCGCGGCGGGTTCTCCCGCCCGCCCACCCGTGGCTCCCCGCCTTTCGTCCGCCCGGCCCGTAGGCGGAATAGGCGGGAACCCGGGGGCGGGGGAGCGCGGTCAGGGCAGGCGAGTCGTCAGGGCCGTGAGGAGGGAGACCACGCCGGAGGGGCCGGGGACGACCAGGTCGGCCCGGGACGTGAGCTCCGCGACCTCCGCGCTGCCGCTGCAGACCAGGAGCCCGGGCACCCCGCCGTCCGCCCGCAGCTTCTCCACCGCCGCGAACGCGGGCAGGTCCCCGAGGTCGTCCCCGGCGTAGAGCACCGCCTCCGCCCCCACCTCCCGTACGTACTCGGTGAGGGCCACCCCCTTGTCCACGCCCGGCGGCCGCAGCTCCAGCACCATGCGCCCCGGCTCCACGATGAGCCCGTGGCGCCGGGCCAGCCCCGCCAGCGGCTCGCTCAGGGCGTCGAAGGCCGCCTGCGGGTCCTCCGCGCGGCGCGTGTGCACGGCCAGGGCCCGGCCCTTCTCCTCGATCCACGTGCCCCGCCACGCCCCGATCCCGTCGAGGAACCCCGGCAGTTCCGCCCGCACGGCGGCGACACCGGGGTGCGGCTCGGCCGCCTGCACCGTGCCGGTGACCGCGTCCCAGCGCTCGGCGCCGTAGTGCCCGAGCACGACGAGGTGGTCGAGGCCGGGCACGCCCGCGAACCCGCCGTGGCGGACGGCCACGCCCGCCGGGCGGCCGGTGACCACCGCGACGGAACGCACCTTCGGCGCGAGCGCGGCGAGCGCGGGCACGGCCTCCGGGTGGGCGCGGGCCTGCTCGGGGTCCGCCACGATGGGGGCGAGCGTGCCGTCGAAGTCGAGGGCGATCACGGCTCGTTCGGGCCGGGCCAGGATCGCGGCGAGGCCGTCGCGCCCCGCGGCGCTGGACGGTTCGGGCAGGGAATGCGTCAGGTCGTCACCCATGGTCCCGACCCTAACGTCAGCGCTCGGTGCGGCGCGCCTCGCGGACGCGGCGCAGCCGGTTCACGGTGACGGGGTCGTGGGCGAGGGCGCGCGCGTCGTCGAGCAGGGCGTTGAGGAGCTGGTAGTAGCGGACCGGGGCCAGGCCCAGCTCCTCGCGAACGGCCCGCTCCTTGGCACCGGGCCCGCTCCAGTTCCGCCGCTCCAGCGCGAGCACGGCCCGCGCCCGCGCGGACAGCCCACCCTCGGACACGGAACCCTCGCTCATCCCTCCACACTAACCGCGCCCGCTGACACGCGGCCTTCTCCCGCCTTCCGCCGCCTCAGGCCTGGCCCTCCCTGAGGGCGGTGAGCTGGTCCAGGAACCACCGCGCCGGAGGCAGCGCCGTGGCCGCCGCGGCCAGCCGCTTGCTCCGCTCGGCCCGCTCCCCGGCGGGCAGCGACAGGGCCCGGTGGAGGGCCTCCGCCGTGCCCACGGTGTCGTACGGGTTCACCCCGATCGCGTCCTCGGCCAGCTCCTCGTACGCCCCGGCCTCCCGGGACAGCACCAGCGCACACCCCTCGTCGGAGACGACCGGCACCTCCTTGGCGACGAGGTTCATCCCGTCCCGGATGGGGTTGACCAGCGCCACGTCGGCGAGCCGGTACGCGGCGAGGGAGCGCGCGAAGTCGTCCTGGACGTGCAGGAGCACCGGCGTCCAGCCCTGTGTGCCGAAGCGGTCGTTGATGCGCTCCGCGACCCGCGACACCTCGGCCGTGTAGTCGCGGTACACCGCGAGGTCCTGCCGCGAGGGGTAGGCGAACGCGACGTGCACCACCCGCTCGCGCCACTCCGGCCGCTGTGCGAGCAGCAGCTCGTACGCGTGCAGGCCCCGCACGATGTTCTTGGACAGCTCGGTGCGGTCCACGCGGACGATGACCTTCCGGGGCCCGGTCTGCTCGCGCAGGGCGGCGAGGCGCTCCTCCACGTCGTCCTGGCGCGACCGCTCCCGCAGGAAGTCCGCGTCGGCGCCGAGCCCGTGCACCCCCACGCGCGTCCCCGTCGTACCGCCGACGAGGCGTACGCAGCAGTCCGTGAACGCGTCCGCCCACCGCCCGGTGAGGAAGCCGAGCCGGTCCGCACCGAGCATGCCGCGCAGGATCTGCTCGGCGACGTCGTCGGGCAGCATGCGGAAGTAGTCGGCGGGCGCCCACGGCGTGTGCGAGAAGTGCCCGATGCGCAGGTCGTCGCGGAGCTCGCGGAGCATGCCGGGCACGAGGGTCAGGTGGTAGTCCTGCACGAGGACCGCCGCGCCGGGCGCCGCGCTCTCCGCGAGGGCCCGCGCGAAGGCCTGGTTGTACCGCTCGTAGGCGGCCCACTGCTCCCGGAAATCGGGGCCGAACTCCGGTTCCAGGGGCGTCTGGTAGAGCATGTGGTGCACGAACCACAGCACCGAGTTCGCGATGCCGTTGTACGCGGCCGCGTGCGTCTCGGCGTCGATGTCCAGCATGCGGACGCCGGGCTCGCCGACCCCGCGCCGCACCGCCTCGCGGTCGCCGTCGCCGAGCGCGGAGCACACCCACAGCGCGTTCGCCTCGTCGCCGATGGCGCTGAGGCCGGAGACGAGACCGCCGCCGCCCCGTCTGGCGGTCAGCTCGCCGTCCTCCCCGACGGCGTACGAGACGGGGCCGCGATTGGACGCGACGAGGACCTGGGCGGCGTCGGCATGTGCGGAAACCATGGAATCGAACCTAGCCGCTACCGCTTGTCCGTAAACGCCCAGGCGTACGACCGGCGGCGCCACCCGGAACAGTGACCGGTTCCCCACCCCCCGCGGCGGGGCGCAGGGGGCCGCGGGGTACGGACCGCAACCGACGGGACCGACAGAGCCGGCGGGACGGCCAGGACGGACGGGACCGGCAGAGCCGGCGGGATCGGCGGGGCGGCCGCGCGGTCGAAGGGCCCCCGGGGGCGGCCGAGGGCGGCCGGGCGCGGCGGGCCGCGGGTGTCCGGTCAGGCCGCGCGCCGCGCCACGTACTCCGCGATCTCCGCCATCGGCGGCCGCTCCTCCGTGTCCACCGCGTACGTCCGCGGCTCGAACCCGGACGCGCCCCGGACGAACTGCGTCAGCTCGGGCCGGACCAGGTGGCCGCGGGCGAGCCGGAGCTGGGCCGTGCGGTAGATCGCCGCCGCCATGCGGCCCAGCGCCTGCCCGTCCTGGTGCCGGTGCCGGCGCACCCCGACGTCGACCTGGGCGAGCGCGTCCAGGCCCACGGTGTGCAGCGCGTCCACGAGCAGCCCCAGCTCCACGCCGTACCCGACCGGGAACGGCAGCCGCTCCAGGAGCGACCTGCGGGCCGCGTACTCGCCGCCGAGGGGCTGGACGAAGCCCGCGAGCTGCGGCCAGTGCATGTTCAGGAGCGGGCGCGCCATCAGCTCGGTGACCCGGCCGCCCTGGCCCGCCGTCGCGCCCGAGGCGTCGTCGCCGGGGGTCTCGGAGCCGTCGGAGACCGTCAGCGGGCGGTCGTACATGGCCTTGACGAACTGCACGTCGGGCTCGGTGAGCAGCGGGCCGACGATGCCGGTCACGAAGTCGGCCGAGAACTCCTTCAGGTCGGCGTCCACGAACGCCACCACGTCGCCGCTCGTCACCAGCAGTGACCGCCACAGCACCTCGCCCTTGCCGGGCACGGCGGGCAGGCGCGGCAGGACGTCGTCCCGGCGCACGACCCGGGCGCCCGCGGCGCGCGCCACCTCCGCCGTGCGATCCCGCGAGCCGGAGTCCACCACCACGAGCTCGTCCACGAGCGGGGTCCGCTCGATCAGCTCGCGGCGGATCTCGGCGACGATCTCGCCGACGGTCCGCTCCTCGTCGAGCGCGGGCAGCACGACGCTCACCGTGGTGCCCGCCGCCAGCTTCGCGGCGGCGAGGCGGTCCAGGGGGCGGTCGGCGACCGACCAGGAACGCCGGCTCAGCCAGCGCTCGACCTCTTCCAGCACGCGCCACTCCTCCTCTCGGCCGTCCGGTGTGACCCATCTCGCGGTTCGGACGACTATCTCAACGGTCCAGGGCTTCGGTTACAGTCTTGAACAACGCCGGTGACCATCGCATGTCGGGGTCCCCGGCCGTCCCGGGCGTTCCTGACGCCCGGCACCACAACCACATACCGCTCATCCAGAGGGGCAGAGGGACACGGCCCGTTGAAGCCCCGGCAACCCTCCAGTCGGTCTCGTACGACGCCATCGGCGCACCGCGAGGCTCCCGGCTAGGGAAGGTGCCAATTCCGTCTCACGGCGAGATGCGTCGTGAGGAAGATGAGGAGAAAGGGCCTCGCCTCCATGGCTGTGCAGACCGTCGCCACCCCTTCCACGCCCGCCGACACGTCGTCCGGTACATCCGGTACGGGCGCCGCCGTCGACCTCGGTCCCGCGTCCGGCCTCACCTGCCGCGAGTGCGGCACGCTCTTCCCGCTCGGCCCGATCTTCGCCTGCGCCGAGTGCTTCGGCCCGCTCGAAGTCGCGTACGACCTGCCGGAGGGCGACCCCGAGGCGCTGCGCAGGACCATCGAGTCCGGCCCCGCGAACATCTGGCGGTACGCCCCGCTGCTGCCCGTCCCCGCCGACGTCGCCGACAAGCCGAACCTCAACCCGGGCTGGACCAAGCTCGTCCAGGCCGACAACCTGGCCCGCGAACTCGGCGTCGAGCAGGGGAAGTTGTTCGTCAAGGACGACTCCGGCAACCCCACGCACTCCTTCAAGGACCGCGTCGTCGCCCAGGCGCTCGAGGCCGCGCGCGCGTTCGGCTTCACCACCCTGTCCTGCTCCTCCACCGGCAACCTCGCGGGTGCCGTCGGCGCCGCCGCCGCCCGCGCGGGCTTCCGCTCCTGCGTGTTCATCCCGCACGACCTGGAGCAGGGCAAGGTCGTCATGGCCGCGGTCTACGGCGGCGAGCTCGTCGGCATCGAGGGCACGTACGACGACGTGAACCGCTTCTGCTCCGAGCTCATCGGCGACCCGCTGGGCGAGGGCTGGGGCTTCGTCAACGTGAACCTGCGGCCGTACTACGGCGAGGGCTCCAAGACCCTCGCCTACGAGATCTGCGAGCAGCTCGGCTGGCGACTGCCGGACCAGCTCGTCGTCCCGATCGCCTCCGGCTCCCAGCTCACGAAGATCGACAAGGGGCTGAAGGAGCTGGTCAAGCTCGGCCTGGTCGAGGACAAGCCGTACAAGATCTTCGGCGCCCAGGCGACGGGCTGCTCGCCGGTCGCCGCGGCGTACAAGGCCGGTCACGACGTCGTGCGCCCGCAGAAGCCGGACACCATCGCCAAGTCCCTCGCCATCGGCAACCCGGCCGACGGCCCCTACGTCCTGGACATCGCCCGCCGCACCGGCGGCGCCGTCGAGGACGTCGACGACGCCCGCATCGTCGACGCCATCAAGCTGCTCGCCCGGACGGAGGGCATCTTCGCGGAGACCGCGGGCGGCGTGACGGTCGGCGTCACGAAGAAGCTGATCGAGGCGGGGCTCCTGGACCCCTCCCTCACCACGGTCGTCCTCAACACCGGGGACGGCCTGAAGACCCTGGACGCGGTCGCCGGGACGTCGCAGGCGACGGCGACGATCCGGCCGAGCCTGGACGCGTTCCGCGCGGCGGGGCTCGCGGGTTAGCCCCGCGGGGCCCGGCCCGGTGACCGCGTGCGGCGGGCTTGTCGGCGTCTGGGGCGGCGGCGCTTGGGGCGTTGGTGCTGGGTGCGCGGGTGCCTGGCGCGGCGGTGCTCGGTGCGGTGGTGCTCGGTGCGGCGGCGCCCGGTGCGTTGGTGCTCGGTGCGGCGGTGCTGGGTGCGCCGGTGCTCGGCGCGGCGGTGCTGGGTGCGGCGGTGCTCGGTGCACCGGTGCCCAGCGCGGTGGCGCCCGGTCGTCGGCGCCCGGTCTGCTGTCGCCCGGTCTGCTGTCGCGCGGGCTGCGGGTGCCCGGTCTGCGGGTGCCTGGACTGCGGGTGCCCGGTGCGCCAGCGCTGGGTGCGGCGGTGCTCGGTGCGCCGGTGCCCAGCGCGGTGGCGCCCGGTCGTCGGCGCCCAGTCTGCTGTCGCGCGGTCTGCTGTCGCGCGGGCTGTGGGTGCCCGGTCTGTGGTTGCCCGGTCTCCGGTTGCCCGGTTCGCCGTCGTCCGGTGTCGTGGGCTCGTCGTCGACGGGTGTCCTGCCGGGTGCCCCGCTGGGTGTCTCGCCGGGCGGAACGCCGGGTGTTCCGCCCCGTGTCCGTGCGGCTCGTCGCTTGTTGTCCCCCGCGGGCCGGTCGTGGCCGGCCGCGCAGTTCCCCGCGCCCCGTCCGGGGCGCTCCGACCCCCCGAGGTGAAGAGTATGAGCGTCAACGTCCGCATCCCCACCATCCTGCGCACCTACACCGGCGGCCAGGCCGAGGTCGCCGCCGAGGGCGCGACCCTCGCCGAGGTCATCGCCGACCTGGAGAAGAACCACGCCGGCATCGCCGCCCGCGTCCTCGACGACCAGGGCAAGCTGCGCCGCTTCGTGAACGTGTACGTCAACGACGACGACGTCCGTTTCGAGCAGGGCCTGGAAACGGCCACGCCCGACGGCGCGGGCGTCTCGATCATTCCGGCGGTGGCGGGCGGCTGAGCCGTTCCCGGAAGTCCGCCGCGGAGCCGTTTCGTATACGAAACCGCCTGCTGTCACGACGAGTTACCGCGATTGCCCCCTCCGCGAGAGAAGCGGAGGGGGCAATTCTGCATGGTTGATCGCGGTACAGTTGGGAATGAAGCTGCGCTTCTGGCGCCGGGCGGTCCCCGGCGCGTGCGGGAAGTCGGCCGCGGAGCCGACAAGAAGTAGCCAAAGTGCCCTGCCCCTTTGAGTCGTACGCGGCTTTTGCCCGGCCCGACTTGCCCTGAACTCCGGTGAGTTCTCCGGATATCAGCGATCGGCCGTGCCCAGAATTCTCGTCCGATTGACCTGTTGCAGACGGCAGTTGGACAGATACATTCAGCCGCGGTCGACGCGTTCCGGCGCACACCCCCAACCCATGGGGGGTGAGGTCTGACCCGGGTCCGCGAAGTGCGGTCCTGTGCAAGGGCCAGTAATAGGGGAGTTAGGCATGGCTCAGGGCACCGTCAAGTGGTTCAACGCGGAGAAGGGATACGGCTTCATCGCGGTCGACGGTGGTGCGGATGTTTTCGTCCACTACAGCGCGATCCAGATGGACGGCTACCGCACCCTGGAGGAAGGTCAGCGAGTCGAGTTCGAGATCTCGCAGGGCCAGAAGGGTCCGCAGGCGGACATGGTCAAGGTCGCCGTCTGAGCGGCTTGACGCGATCGGCCACCGCGCGACTTGGGCCCGCCCCCCGGCCGGGGGCGGGCCCCTTTCCGTCCCCGGGCCCGACCGCCCCCGGCCTGCGGCCCGGCGCCCTTGCCTCCCACCCGCCCACCCGTGCTGCCCTGGCTGCGCCCGCTGGGCCCTGACGCTGCGCGCTGCGGCTGCTTGCCCTGCGGGGCCTTCCCACCCGCCCACCCGTTCTGCCCTGGCTACGCCCGCTCGGCCCCGACGCTGCGCGCTGCGGGGTGGGGGCCCACGGGGCCTTTCCCGCCCGCCCACCCGTGCGGGCCGGTGGCCTGCGCGGGTTGATGCGGCGCGCTGCGGGAGACACATGGTGCTTTCGCGTCCGCCCGCGCGGGGGCGCTTGGCGGGTCGGTGCTGGCGTGGTGCGTGCGGTGGGTGTTCAGGAAGCTGGTGCGCCCGGTCGTGCAGAACTGCTTCCGGGGGGTGGGGCGGCTCCGGCGTGAGCCTCATGGGTGGAGGGCGCCGGAGGGGGGCGGTGAGGGCGCGACGGAGTGGGTGGGGACCGTATGGCGGGACGGGCGCCGGAGTGGGGACGGTGAAGGGGCGCCGAAGTAGGGGGACCGTTACGGCGGACCGGCAGTGGAGCGGGGGGGCATTGCGGTGGACAGGCGCCGGAGTGGGGACGGTCGAGGGGCGCTGGAGTGGAGGGGATCGTTACGGGGGACGGGCGCCGGAGCGGGGAAGAGTGGAGGGGAGCGGGGGAAAGCGAAGGGGGCGGGGGGAACGCTGGGCGCGGGGGGAACGCTACGGTCGCACCATGACTGGAGAGCAGACCTTAAGTGTGACCCGTGAGTCCTACGACGCCGTTGCCCTCACCTACGCGCAACTGTTCAGCGACTCCCTGCGCGACCGCCCCCTGGAGCGCGCCCTCCTGAGTGCCTTCGCCGAGCTGGTGCGGGCCGACGGTGACGGCGAGGTCGCCGACCTCGGCTGTGGGCCGGGGTACGTCACGGCGCACCTGCACGGGCTCGGCCTGAGTGCCTTCGGCGTCGACGGCTCCCCGGCGATGGTCGAGCTGGCCCGCGAGGCGCACCCCGGGCTGCGGTTCGAGGTCGGCTCGATGGCCGCGCTGGACATCGGGGACGGCGTACTGGGCGGGGTGCTCTCGCGGTGGTCCGTCATCCACACCCCGCCGGGTGAGCTGCCCGCCGTCCTGGCGGAGATCGCCCGGGTCCTGGCTCCGGGCGGGCACCTGCTGATCTCCTTCCCCGCCACCGAGGGCCCGGGGCACGAGCCCCAGGCCTACGACCACGCGGTGACCACGGCCTACCGCTGGTGCCCCGACCGCTTCGCCGCGCTGCTGCGCGACCACGGTCTGGTTGAGACGTCGCGCACGGTGATCGAGCCCGCGCCCACCGACAAGCGCCAGTTCCAGGAGATCCAACTCTTCGCCCGCAAGGTGTGAACCCGCCTCCGACCGGCTGCCGATCGAAGCGGGCTCGATCCCCGGTCGAACCGGCTCGGGGAACCGCCTGCCGCTGCATCACGCATCCCGCAGTGCGCCGCGCCCGCCCGCACGGCACCACCGGCCCGGGCGGGTGGGCGCGCCGCGCTGCTGCGCGACCACGGTCTGGGTGAGACGTCGCGCACGGTGATCGAGCCCGCGCCTGCCGATCAGCGCCAGTTCCGGGAGGTTCAGCTCTTCGCCCGCAGGGTGTGAGCCCGTCTTGGGACGGCTGCTGATCGATCCGGGGTCGATCCCCGGTCGAACCGGCGCGGGGCAGCCTCTTCCTGCTGCATCCCCCGCCCCCGCCCGCACGGCACACCGCTCCGGGCGAGCGGGCGGGGGCGCCGCGTTGCTGCGTGATCACGGTCTGGTTCAGACGTCGCGCACGGTGATCGAGCCCGCGCCCACCGACAAGCGCCAGTTCCAGGAGATTCAGCTCCTCGCCCGCAGGGTGTGAGCCCGTCTTGGGACGGCTGCTGATCGATCCGGGGTCGATCCCCGGTCGAACCGGCGCGGGGCAGCCTCTTCCTGCTGCATCCCCCGCCCCCGCCCGCACGGCACACCGCTCCGGGCGAGCGGGCGGGGGCGCCGCGTTGCTGCGTGATCACGGTCTGGTTCAGACGTCGCGCACGGTGATCGAGCCCGCGCCCACCGACAAGCGCCAGTTCCAGGAGATTCAGCTCCTCGCCCGCAGGGTGTGAGCCCGTCTTGGGACGGCTGCTGATCGATCCGGGGTCGATCCCCGGTCGAACCGGCGCGGGGCAGCCTCTTCCTGCTGCATCCCCCGCCCCCGCAGTGCACCGCGCCCGCCCGCACGGGACATCGCCCCGGACGGGTGGGCGTGCCGCGTTGCTGCGCGATCACGGTTTGGTTCAGAGGTCGCGCACGTTGATCGAGCCCGCGCCTGCCGATCAGCGCCAGTTCCAGAGGTCCAGCTCCTCGCCCGCAGGGTGTGAGCCCGTCTTGGGACGGCTGCTGATCAATGCGGGGTCGATCCCCGGTCGAACAGGCTCGGGGGAATCTCCCATGCTGCATCCCCCGCCCCCTCAGCGCACCGCGCCCACCCGCACGGGACACCGCCCCGGACGGGTGGGTGGGTGGGAAGGCCCCGCTGGGCAGCGGTCCGCAGCGCGAAGCGTCGATCCGGGCGGGGAACGGGCCCGGGCGGGTGGGTGGGTTGGGAAGGCCCCGCAGGGCAGCGACCTGCAGCGCGAAGCGTCGACCTGCGCGGGGAACGGGGCCGGGCGGGTGGGCGGGTGGGAAAGCCCCGCAGGGTAGTGGCCCGCAGCGCGAAGCGGCGACCTGTGCGGGGAAGCGCCCCGGGCGGGTGGGTGGGTGGGAAGGCCCCGCAGGGCAGTGGCCCGCAGCGCGAAGCGTCGCCCGCGCAGGGAACCGCCCCAGGCGGGAGAAACCTGGCGCACCCCCACCCCGCCACGCCGGGGCGCGCAAGCCCCCGCCCGCCGGCCCCGAGGGCAGCACCCCCGAGGGAAGTCACCCCCCGGACCCCGGGGGCGACCTGCCCCGAGGGCAGCGCCCCCGAGGGAAGTCGACCCCGTACCCCGGGGGCGACCTTGCACTCGCGGGGGTCGAGTGCTAATCATTGGCGTTAGCACTCTACGAGTGAGAGTGACAGAAGGACCGGGTGGGTGAGGCCCGCAGGCCGGGTGGGGCAAGGAACCACAAGGCAGCAGGCCGTCCGTCGCGGGCGCCGGCACGGTCCTACGCTTTTCCACCCCGTCCGGGAGGACCACTTCACATGGCCAAGATCATCGCGTTCGACGAGGAGGCACGGCGCGGCCTCGAGCGCGGCATGAACCAGCTCGCCGACGCCGTCAAGGTGACCCTGGGCCCCAAGGGTCGCAACGTCGTCCTCGAGAAGAAGTGGGGCGCCCCCACGATCACCAACGACGGTGTCTCCATCGCCAAGGAGATCGAGCTCGAGGACCCGTACGAGAAGATCGGCGCCGAGCTGGTCAAGGAAGTCGCCAAGAAGACGGACGACGTCGCCGGCGACGGTACGACCACGGCGACCGTCCTCGCCCAGGCCCTGGTCCGCGAGGGCCTGCGCAACGTGGCCGCGGGTGCCAACCCGATGGCCCTGAAGCGCGGCATCGAGAAGGCCGTCGAGGCCGTCTCGGGCGCCCTGCTCGACCAGGCCAAGGAGGTCGAGACCAAGGAGCAGATCGCCTCCACGGCCTCCATCTCCGCCGCCGACACCCAGATCGGCGAGCTGATCGCCGAGGCCATGGACAAGGTCGGCAAGGAAGGCGTCATCACCGTCGAGGAGTCCCAGACCTTCGGTCTGGAGCTGGAGCTCACCGAGGGTATGCGCTTCGACAAGGGCTACATCTCGGCGTACTTCGCGACCGACATGGAGCGCATGGAGGCGTCGCTCGAGGACCCGTACATCCTCATCGTCAACTCCAAGATCTCCAACGTGAAGGACCTCCTTCCGCTCCTGGAGAAGGTCATGCAGTCGGGCAAGCCGCTGCTGATCATCGCCGAGGACGTCGAGGGCGAGGCCCTGTCCACGCTGGTCGTCAACAAGATCCGCGGCACGTTCAAGTCCGTCGCGGTCAAGGCCCCGGGCTTCGGCGACCGCCGCAAGGCCATGCTCGGCGACATCGCCATCCTCACGGGCGGCACGGTCATCTCCGAGGAGGTCGGCCTCAAGCTGGAGAACGCCGGTCTCGACCTGCTCGGCCGCGCCCGCAAGGTCGTCATCACCAAGGACGAGACCACGATCGTCGACGGTGCCGGTGACTCCGAGGCCGTCCAGGGCCGCGTGAACCAGATCCGCGCCGAGATCGAGAACAGCGACTCGGACTACGACCGCGAGAAGCTCCAGGAGCGCCTGGCGAAGCTCGCGGGCGGCGTGGCCGTCATCAAGGCCGGTGCCGCGACCGAGGTCGAGCTCAAGGAGCGCAAGCACCGCATCGAGGACGCCGTGCGCAACGCCAAGGCGGCCGTCGAGGAGGGCATCGTCGCCGGTGGTGGCGTGGCCCTGCTGCAGGCCTCCTCGGTCTTCGAGAAGCTGGAGCTGGACGGCGACGAGGCCACCGGTGCCGCCGCCGTGAAGCTGGCCCTCGAGGCTCCGCTGAAGCAGATCTCCGTGAACGCCGGCCTCGAGGGTGGCGTCATCGTGGAGAAGGTCCGCAACCTCACCCCGGGTCACGGCCTCAACGCCGCGACCGGTGAGTACGTGGACATGATCGGCGAGGGCATCATCGACCCGGCGAAGGTCACGCGTTCCGCGCTGCAGAACGCCGCGTCCATCGCCGCGCTGTTCCTCACCACCGAGGCCGTCATCGCCGACAAGCCGGAGAAGGCCGCCCCGGCGGGCGCTCCGGGCGGCATGCCCGGCGGTGACATGGACTTCTGAGCCGACTGACGGTTCAGGCTCGTCCTTCCTGAGGGCGGCACCCCTCGCCACGCGCGAGAGGTGCCGCCCTCAGGCGTTTCCGCGCCCCCCTCGGCCGCCGCTGAGGGGGGCGCGGTACGTCGCCGGGGCCGCAGGCGGGCCGTCGGTCCCGCGGCCCGTGTCGGTACGCCTCCGCCCGCTCCCCTCCCCGGCACGTGCGCGGCCCGTCCCCTGAGGGCGCCGACCGGTCCCCGGGTGCGGGAACCGGCCATTCCCGCGAGCCGAGCCGGCTCTTCACCATTCCGTTTCGTCTTCGCCGCACCGGCCACACATCAACCCTGCCTGCCCGAGGCCGCAGGGGGCCGCATTCCGGGCGGCGAGCGAGTTCAGGCCAGCACCCTCAAAGCACTCGATTCACAGCAGCGAAAGATTAAGACTGTGACCGCAAAGCCCAGCAAATTCCCTGTGCAGCCCCGTAATTGCGCCCATCCACTTGCTATCGCACAGCTTCACCGCTCGCAGTCGCAAGGGTCAGCCACACGGTCGCGCGGTCGCACACTCCCGACCCCACACTTCGGAGAACCTCCTTGATACGCAGACCCATGCTCTCCCTGCTCGCCGTCACCACGACGGCCACAGCGCTGGTGCTCACCAGCGGCGCGGTGGTGCACGCCGACGGCCCCGCCCCCGAGCCGACGGCCACCGCCACGCAGCCGCCGTCCGAGCAGCCGCCCGAGGACCCGGCGGACGACCCGTCGGACGACCCGGCGGACGAGCCGTCCGAGGAGCCCTCGGAGGAGCCGGCCGACGAGCCGACGGACAAGCCCGACGACCCGTCGGACGTGCCGCCGAACGGTGGACCGGGCACAGAGCCCGAGCAACCGGTCTTCGCCTACTACAACGGCCGCCTGATCAACCTCGCCAAGTCCTGGGAGGGCGCCACCAGTTGCACCGAGCTTCCCGGCGGGGAGGTCCACTGCTACGACACGGACGAGGAGGCGCTGAGCGATCCGTCCCTCCCGGCCGCGACCCGCGAGGCGACGCGTCAGGCCAACGCCGCCCCCGGCGCGATGATCAGGCCGCCGCGCCGGTGCGTCGTCGACTACTGGTGCCTCTACCAGCACGCCAAGTACAAGGGCAAGATCCTCCGCTTCGCCGAGAGCGGCAAGAAGAAGCTCTCGAACTGGGGCATGGGGAACAAGCTCAGCTCCGTGTACTACCAGGTCAGGCTCTGGGACCTGAACTACGGCGACGCGAGGGTCATCGACTCCCGCTCCTGGCCCGTGTCGGACCGCGTCGTGACGCTCAGTGCCGGAAGTGACATCAGGCCGGCCAAGTACCCGAACTTCAAGCGTCTCAGCTACCCGGGCGGCGGCAACTGGAACGACAAGGCCGACTACTTCCAGGTCCGTCGCGCCTGACCGGCACCGGCCGGGCCCCCGCGCCTCCAGCGGGGCCCCGGCCGGTCCGTGGCTACTCCTTCAGGTCGGCGAGGAAGGCGGACCAGGCGGAGGGCCGGAAGACCAAGGCCGGGCCTTCGGGATTCTTCGAGTCACGGACGGGGACGACGTCCGGGTGCCCGTCACCCACTTCGAGGCAATTGCCGCCGTCCCCGCCGCTGTACGTGGACTTGCGCCAGCGGGCTATCTCCAGGCAGTTGCCGCCTTCACCACCGCTATAGCTGGACTTCTGCCAAGTGGCCTTCGTCAGGTCGTACTCAGGGCTGATCCTCATGGGCGTAATCCTCTGCCACTGATTCGATCAGGGCCAAGGAATCGCGCTGGGACAGTGCATTGGCCCCCAACAAATCGTAGGTCAGTTCGTGTCGGGCGACCGTGGCCGGATCGTCTTCCAGCCGCCCGATACCGAGTCCGTCGATGAAGGCGAGTGGCGGCGCGTCCGTGAAGGTCATCAACTTGAGCGCTCCGTGCATCGCCGCGTGTGCTCCCGCGCCGAACGGAACCACCTGCACGATGATCCGCCGCTTGCGCGCGAGCGCGGCGACGTGCCGCAGTGCCTCGGCCATCACGACCGGCCCGCCGACCGTCCGCCGCAGGACGGCTTCGTCAAACACGGCCCACAGCAGGGGCGTTGTTGGATCACTCAGAAGTGCCGCCCGTTCCAGCCTGTGCGCCACCAGTTCGTCGATGACCTCCTCGGGCGCCGTCGGCCGATGGGCGACGAACACCTCCCGCGCGTACCCCGGCGTCTGCAACAACCCCGGGATCAGCAGCGGCGCGTACTCCCGGATGGCGGTAGCGATCGCTTCGGCCTCGGCTGCCTCCGCGAAGTGGTCCGGGTACTTGGACTTCGCCAAGGCACAGCAGTTGCGGGTGAAGAACGTGTCCGTGCCGAGGGTTTCGTCGAAGTGGCGGGCGTACTCCAGGTGCATGCGGCGCGTACCGGCCTCCAACTGGCCGATGAAGGAGCCGCTGACGAACAGCGGGGCGCCGAGGGCCTCCTGGCTGAGGCCTGCTTTCTCACGGGCGTGGCGCAGCTCCGCGCCCAGTAAAGCGCGGGGGTTGGAGGAGGGGTCCAGGTCCTTGGGTCGGGTCATCGCGGGGGCTCCTCGGACAGCGGAGGTTGTTGGGAGGCCTGCGCTTTTCAGGGTAGGCGGGAACGAACACCCTGGGTGAGGAACGGTGAACACTCAGTAGAAAGGCGTAGCTATGGTGATGACGCCGGAGGAGCGAGGGCGGGCGGCCGAGGACACGGTGGCGGCGCTGCGGGTGGAGCTGGCCCGCGTCGGCGTGACCCTGCCGTCGCTGCGCGTGGACCCGCTGACCATGGCGGCGCAGGCCCCGTACCCGCTGGTGGAGCTGGGCCGGTGCAACCTGGACACGGCCATGCGGCTGGTCGCGGTGCTGCGCGAGGCCGCCAAGTGAGGACGTGGGAGTACGTGGTCGACGTACGGGACGGCAGGGTGGGCCAGGTGATGGGCCGCGAGGGCGGCTATGTGCAGCTCCGGCCGGTGGGCGGCGGGCGGGAGTGGGACTGCCCGCCGCACGCCACGGTCCCGGCACCGGCGGGGGAGGTGCTGCGGGAGCGGGTGCGGCAGGTGAACCGGGAGGGGCGGCTGCCGTGAGGGCGCCCGTGCCCCCCGGGACGACCCCCCCCGGGGGGCCCCCCCCCCCCGGGGGGGGGCCCCCTTCGCCGTACGGACGCGGGCCGGGTCGCGGCGGCCGTGCGCGGGTGGCCGCCGGTTGCCCGCGGGTC
>NZ_JASCXL010000156.1:0-19911 GCF_030010595.1 Streptomyces sp. CC224B
GCCTGGAGGAGCTCGGACTGCACTTCCTTCTCGTCCGCCAGCGGCGCCAGGTCGGCGGCGGCGCGTACCTGGTCGGCGCGGGGCAGGGGCAGCCCGGTAGCCGGGTCGAGCAGCAGGTACTCCTCTTCGACACCGACTGTGATCATGTTCAGTGCGAGCCTTCCGTGGTTACGCGGCGCCGTCGTCCTCGGTGGCTTCCGGCGTGTCCTCGCCCTCCGCCTGCGAAGGCGTGGTCCGGGGCGCGTCGCCGCCCTCGGGCGTCTGCGGCTCCTCGTCCGTCGCGCTGTCCTCCGGTCGCTCGCCCTCGGCCTGCGACGGCGTGTGCTCGGTCATGTCGGTCCTCCGTGTCGGTGGGTCGTCGGTGGGGCGTCGATGTGCCTGGGATCGTCGTTGGGGCGTCGATGTGCCTGCGTGTGTCCGGCTGCCTCGGGGAGGTGTCCGGACGGCTCAGGGGTGTGTCCGCGTAGGCCGAGTGGTGTGTCGGATGCGTCGGCTGCGCCGGGTGCGTGCCGGGCGCCGCGGGCGCGGGGCGCGCAGCCAGGCGGCGATCCAGGCCACCTCCATCGCGGCGTCGAGGAGGTACGTGGGGCGGATGCGTCCGCGGGGCACGTAGGCCAGGTCGACCGCCAGCAGGGTCAGGGCGGTGCCGAGGCCGACGCGGCGGGCGTGTGCGGGGCCGTGGGGTTCGGTGGCGGCCGCGAGCTGGGCGAGGCCCGCGGAGACCAGCAGTCCGCCCGTCGTCCGCTGCAGCCATACGTCCGTCTTCGGCCCGAACACCCAGGTGAAGCTGCGCAGGTGCGCCAGCGGCCACAGTCCGCCCACGACGTTGAAGGCACCGTGGGCGAGCGCGAGCGCCTGCCCGGGCCCGTGCCGCTCCGCCGTCCTGTCCATGCTGCCCCCTTCGTCTGCTCACTCGCGTGCCCCGGCCGGGCCGGCGCGTCCGCTCACTCGGGTGCCCCGGCCGGGCCGGGCCCAAGCGGAGGCAGTGCCACCGTTGTCGTGACCCGGGTGAGGGCGGGCCGGCGCGGCACCGAGCCGAAGCCGAAGCGCACCGGTGGCACGACGGGGGCCATGGGCCCGAGGTCGGTGCCGTCGAGCACGGCCGAGACCGCGCGGACGGGCCGCAGGTCCCGCGCGCCGTACCACTCCGTGCGGCCCCGGCCCGCACTGCCGCGGGTCCGCACTCCGGGCATCAGGGCACGGGCCGGCCAGTAGGTCAGGGTGCTCCACGCCGGCCGGCGGGCGAGTGCGGCGGGCACGGCGCGCAGCGCGCGGCCCAGCGGTCCTCGTCCACCGGTGGTGAAGCGCAGTTCCAGCGGCTCCGTCATGACGGTCCAGGTGTCACCGGCGACGTCCACCTCGACGGGGACGACGTCGACGGCATCGAAGGTGTAGGTGTCGCTGACGAAGTCCGCCGTCTCCCGCGTGGGGGCCAGCAGCCGTCGTACTCCGCCGGCGTCTTCCAGCATCACATCACTGAACGGGCCGAACGGCGACCGCTGCCAGTGGCCGAGCACGATCCGCGTCCCCGACGCCGTACCGGTGCCCGCGATCCAGCCGTCGAAGCGCAGCCGCGGACGCCGTCCGGCGCGGTGGGGGCCTGTGGTCATCCGGACCTCCTCGTGTGGTCGGTGGTGTGTGTACGGGCGACGTCACGGCACGTCCCCCCGGCCGCGGCCGCACACGCTACGCGCACCCGCAGCCGGTCACCGGCACGTCAGGGCGTTTCGGGCCGGGCGGCCTCGCGGACACCTGATCGGCCGCGGGCCCCACCCGCCGGGCCAGGTCCACCCCCCGGCCGCCGAGCAGCGGGGACTTCCGTGCACCACGGGGCCAGAGCCGGTGCGCTCGGGGGCAACTTCCGCCGTCCGCGCGGCTCTAGCGTGGCGATCAGTCGAGGCCGCCGGACCACCGGCCGGCCCGCGCCGACAGCTAGGAGAACCCCCGTCATGAGCGCCACCCCCACCGTCCTTCTCGTCCACGGCGCCTTCGCGGACGCCGGCAGCTGGTCCGGAGTCGTCGCGGAGCTGCGGCGCGACGGCATCCCCGTGGTGGCGCCGCCGAACCCGCTGCGCGGCCTGGCGGCCGACGCCGCCTACATCGCGTCGGCGGCCGCCCAGATCGACGGGCCGGTCGTCCTGGTCGGCCACTCCTACGGCGGTGCGCTGATCTCCGTGGCCGGCACCGCGGAGAACGTCGTCGGCCTCGTGTACGTCGCCGCCTACCTGCCCGAGGAGGGCGAGAGCCTCGGCGAGCTCCAGGGCCGCTTCCCGCTGTCCGCCCTGGTCAGCAACCTCAAGGAGGCGACGTACCCGGTCGAGGGCAAAGAGCCCGCGGTCGAGGTGACCATCGCCGCCGAGGCGTTCCCCGGCATCTTCGCCGCCGACGTCCCGGCCGAGGTCACCGAGGTGCTGGCGGTGTCGCAGCGCCCGCTGGCGGCGGGCGCGTTCACGGAGGCGGCCGCGGCCGCCGCGTGGCGGACCAAGCCGTCCTGGGTGCTGGTGGCCGGCGCGGACCGGGCCATCAACCCCGACGTGCAGCGCTTCGGCGCCGAGCGCGCCGGGGCGAAGACCGTCGAGGTCGAGGGCGCCTCGCACGCGGTGGCGCTGTCCCGGCCCGACGAGGTCGCCGCGGTGATCCGTGAAGCGGTGCGGGCCACGGCCTGACCAGGAAGCACACTCCGTCCCCTCGCCGCCCCCGCGGGGCGCTCCTGTGACCGACGCCTCGTCATGCTCATGCACAGATGAGGCACAATGTGCGACCACAGAGTGACATGAGGGGGCGGAGTGCTGCTGGTCGACCTGGACGACGTGGCGCCGGGAGAACGGGTGGAGGCGTTCCACCACGCCCTGACCAACGAGTCGGTCCCCAACCACGTCGTCCACGAGGAGCCCGCCACGGGCATCCGCGCCCGGATGGAGGCGTGGCAGATCGGCGACGTGCCGATGTTCGCCACCCGCAACACGGGCTTCACGGTGCGGCACGTGCGGCAGCAGCGGAGCAACCCCGTGGTCTCCGTGTCGCTCCAGCCCCGCGGGCTGCACCGGGGCGAGGTCGCGGGGCAGCGGCTGACATACGGGCCCGACGACATCTGCGTCTTCCACGAGTTGACGCCCCGCGCCTACGGCTGGTCCGGCGACGGCTCCTCCCAGGCCCTGCTCCTCGACGTGGACCGCCTCGGCGTGCCGCTGGAGACCGTGGTCAGGGCCTCCCTCCGGCTCCGCGCCAGTCCGCTGCACGACCTGGTGCTGAACCACCTGCGCGGGCTGTGGCGCGACCCGGGCCGGCTGGCGGCCGACCCCGGCGCGGCCGCGCTGGCCGGCGCCACCACCGACCTCGTCCGGGCGCTGCTGCTCTCCGCCGCCCACGGCGAGACGGCGCCGGCCGCCCGTCCCGCCCTCGACGAGACGCTGCTCACGCGGGTCCTCGCGTACGCGCGCCGCCACCTCGCCGACCGCGACCTGACGCCGGAGCGGATCGCCGCGGAGCACGCCGTGTCCGTCCGCCGGCTCTACCTCGTGCTCAGCGACGCGGGCATCAGCCTGGAGCAGTGGCTCATCTCCGAACGGCTCAAGAGGGCGCGGCGGATGCTGGCCTCGCCCCGTCACGACGGCCTCACCGTCGCCGCGGTCGCGGCCCGCTGCGGATTCACGAGCCCCAGCCACTTCAGCCGCCGCTTCCGGGCCGCCTACGGGGCGACGCCGCAGGAGTGGCGGCGGCACGAACGCGCCTCCGGCACGGGCGGCGGCGCCCACGGGTGACGCCGCCCGCCCGTGCGCCATGGGCCGGGGGTCAGCCGTCCTGTTCCCGCAGGGCGATGTGCAGCGTGTCCGTGATCTGCATCCGGGCCGCTCTGGCGGGGGGCGTGCCGCGCAGCGGGTCAAGGAGTACGAAACCGTGGATCGTGCCGTGGTAGCGGACCGACACCACGGGCACCCCCGCCTCCCGCAGCCGCGTGGCGTACGCCTCGCCCTCGTCGCGGAGCACGTCGGCCTCGGCGGTGAGGACGAGCGCGGGCGGCATGTCCCGCAGCCGGCCCCGGGGCGCCCGCAGGGGTGAGACCGTGCCCCGCCGCCGGTCGCCGGGGTCGGGGGCGTAGCGCTGCCAGTAGCCGCGCATGGCCTCGCTGCCGAGGAAGTAGCCCTCCGCGAACCGCCGGTAGGAGCCGGTGTCCATCGCCCCGTCGGTCACCGGGCAGACCAGCACCTGCTGGACCAGGCGGGGCTCGCCGTGCCGCCGCGCCTGGAGGGTCAGGGCGGCGTGGTGGGCGCCCGCGCCGACGCCGACGACCGCGATCCGGCGGCCGTCGAGGCCGGCCTCCCGCCCGCCGTCCGCGATCCAGCGCAGCACGGTGTGCGCCCGCTCGACGGCCGCGGGGTGGCGCCCGTCCTCCGGGCGGTCGTACTCGGGGACGACCACCACGGCGTCCGCGCCGAGGACCAGGTCGCGTACCAGGCTCAGATGGGGGCACACCTCGTTCGGCATGGAGCCGAGGCCGTGCAGATAGAGGATCACCGGCAGCGGCCCCTCGCTGCCCGCGGGCCGCAGCAGCCGTACGCGGATCCGGGTGCTGCCCCCGCCGCGCACGGCCAGCCACTCCTCCTCGACGTCCGGGTCGTCGCCGTCGCCGCCCCAGAGGTCGGTCATACGGGACCTGAACTCCACCGCCTCGGCGCCCTCGCACGTCGTGGGGCAGCGGTACCGGCGCACGAAGGCACGCGCCTGCGGCTCGAGGACAGGCGCCGGTTCGTGGGCCTGTACGTCGTCTTGCACACGGACTCCTGCAGAGAGGGGGATCGCCACGGGCCGCACGTCACAGGCGCCCGGCGGCCGGGCGGCGGAGCCCGCACCCGCACCGGCTCGTCCCGACAGCAGAGCCACCCTACGGACCCCGGCGGGCCACGGGAACGGCGGCCGCGGAACCACACATGCCGCTGCGTGCACACTTCGCCCCCGCCTACCCGCCCGGCGGAAGAGCAGTCAGATGACCTAACGGCCGGCGCCCGGGCCCGCGCAGGCTGGACGCGAGAGCCGTGGAGAGGCCGCCGACTCCTCTCCTGCGCACCGTGCCGGTCCCGTCGGCGCTGAGGAGGAGCCCGCATGCGCGCAGCTTCCGAGACGGCCGCGTCCAGTGACGACCGCGCCACCCTGCTGCGGGACACCCTCTCCGGCTGGCTCGCGCCGGTGGTGGTCAGCGCCCGCGGCGACGGCCCGCTCAGCGGGTCCGCGCACCTGCGCCGGTTCGGCTACCTCCGGCTCATCACCCAGGAGGCCGGTCCGCTCCGGCTGACGCGCAACGCCCGGATGCTCGCGCGGCGGTCCGGCGACGCCGTCGCGCTCGTGCTGCCGCGCGCGGGCACCGCGCGCCTGACGCAGGACGGCCGCGCCGCGTCCCTGGCGCCCGGGGAGCTGGCGCTGCTCGACCTGCGCGCGGCCTTCACGTACGAACAGGCCGAAGGCGCCCGCGTGTTGATCTACCGCGTGCCGGCGCACGCCCTCAACGTCCCGCAGACGGCGGTGCGCTCCGTCACGGGGCGCGCCGTGCCCGCCGCCGAGGGCGTGGCCGCGCTGCTCGCCCCGCTGCTGCTGAGCCTGGACGAGCCCGCGGCCCCGATCCCGGACGCGGCGGGCGACGGCCTCGGCGGGGTCGTCACGGAGTTCGTCGCCGCGCTGGTGCACGAGCTCACCGAGAACGACGCGTCCCGTGGCGCGGGACGCGACGAACTGCTGCGCGCCGTCCGCGCGTACATCGAGCGGAACCTGCACGACCCCGGCCTGGCGCCGGAGCGCATCGCGGCGGAGCACCGCATCTCGGTGCGCTACCTCCACCGGCTCTTCGAGGCGGAGGGCGTCACGGTGAGCCGGCTGATCCAGCAGTCGCGGGTGGAGCGGTGCGCGCGGGAGCTGGAGCGGCGCGAGCGCGTGGGCCGGTCCATCGCGGCGGTGGCGCTGCGCTGGGGGTTCCGCAGCCCGGCGCACTTCAGCCGGGCGTTCAAGGCGGTCTACGGCCACTCGCCGCGGCAGTGGCGCGCACGCCAGTCCGAGGGCGACATCCCGTAGGCCGTACGGAAGCTGCGGCTGAAGTGCGCCGCGCCGGCGAAGCCCCAGCGGCTCGCCACCGCGGCGACACCGGACGCGCCGCCCCGGGGCCGGGCGAGCTCCCGGCGCGCCTCCTCCAGGCGGCGGTGCTGGATCCACCGGGCCATCGTGCTGCCGTGGTCGGCGAAGAGCTTGTGCAGATAGCGGATCGAGATGTGGTGCGCGGCGGCGACGCCCGCGGGCGCCAGGTCCCGCTCACCCAGGTGGTCGTTGATGTGGGCCAGGAGTCGGTGCCGCAGGGCGCGGCGCTCCGTGCCGGGCCCCGGCGGCCGCGGGCCCTCGGGCTCCGCCGCCGGCAGCGCCGCGAGCGCGGTGACGGTGCCCGCCAGGTGCAGGGCGGTCCCCGGCGCGTAGGGGGCGTCGGCCGCGGCGAGGGCGACCGCCAGCGGGGCGAGCACGGCGGCGAGGGGGCCGCCGGGGCGCGGGTGCCCGCGGGTCAGGGCGCGCAGCCGGGCGTCGGTGAGGGCCAACGCCTCGCGCGGGACACGCACCAGGCAGAGGGTGAAGGGTCCGGGCTCGCGCAGGGTCAGGGGCTCGGCCGGGTCGTGCGCGAACAGGCTGCCCTCGGGGCAGGGGACGTCCGCCCCGTGCCGCAGGAGGCGCCCGTCCCCGGCGGTGTGCAGGACCAGCAGCAGGTCGGCGCGGGCGCCGTCGTCGGCGGGACCGAGGGTGAGGGAGCACGCCGCGCCGCGGACGGTGCTCACCCTCAGGAAGCCCAGCGCCCGGGTGGTGGCCTGCCCGGTGAAGCCGGTGAGAGAGGCGGCCGCGACCGGGGCGGGCCGGAACGCCTCGGCGAGCGCGTCACCCGCCCCGGACGGCCGGGGGGAGTCCGCGCCGCCGGGTCTCGCGGTGACGGTCGGTGCGACGGACGTCGGGCTCATGCGGCTCCCCCGGTGTGTGCGTGCGGGGCCCCGGCCGCCGAAGCCCGCCGCGGTCCCTGTCGGAACGGGGGCGGTGTGCTGCGTGTGCGCCCCTTCACCCCTCCAGCCTGCAGTTTTACCGGCGTGAGCGGCGACTGCCCCAGGGTTTTCTGCACGCAGGAGCAACACCGCTGCACTCTGGGACAACGCCGCGTGTGGCGGATACTGGACCGGCGCCGCCGGGGAGGCTCCGACGGCCGGGAAGGGCGGGAGAGGCGGCGGTGGCGGCGATGGCGGAGGCGGCCGGGTGTGCGGACGCGGAGGGCCTGGTCGGCCGGCGGCGCGAGCGCGCGCTGCTCGAGCGGGCCCTCGACGACGCGCGGTCCGGGGCCGGGGGCTCGGTGGCGGTGCTGCGCGGCGAGGCGGGCATCGGGAAGACCGCGCTGCTCGACTGGGCGGCGGGCGGCGCGGCCCGGGCCGGGTACGCCGTCGTGCGGGCCGCGGGCGCCGAGGCCGAGGTCGCCGTCGCCTTCGGGGCGCTGCGCCAGGTCCTGCGCCCGCTCCTGGAGAGCGCCCGGGACGCGCTGCCGCCGTACCAGCGGGAGGCCCTGGAGAGCGCGCTCGGGCTGCGGGACGCGATCCCGCCGGGTGGCTTCGCGGTGGGCGCGGCGGCACTCGCCCTGCTCACGGCCGCCGCCCGGCGGCGGCCGCTGCTCGTCGTGGTGGACGACCTGCACTGGGTGGACTCCTCCAGCGCCGCGGTCTTCGCCTTCCTGCACCGGCGGATCGGCGACCTGCCCGCGGTCCTGGTGGTGGCGACCCGGGCGGAGGGCTCGGCGCCGGAGGGCTGGCAGGTCCACCCGGTGGACGTGGAGCCCCTGTCGGACACGGACGCCGACGCGGTGCTGCGCCGCTGGCACCCGGACCTGACCGCCGTGGTCGCCGAGCGGGTGCGCCGCGAGGCCGCGGGCAACCCTCTGGCGCTGACCGAACTCCCGCGCCAGCTCCGGGCGGAGCACCGCAGCGGCGTCGTCCCGCTCCCGGAGCGGCTGCCGTGGGGGCGGCGGCTCGATCGGCTGTTCGCGTCCCGGCTGCGGGCGCTGTCGCCCGAGGCGCTGCGGGCGCTGCTGCCCGCGGCCCTGGGCGGCGACGGGGACGGCGGCACCTGGTGGTCGTCCGTGAGCGGCCACCACGGCGACCGGGCCGAGCGGCTCCTCGACGACGTGGAGGCGAGCGGCCTGGCCCGCCTCGACCACACGGGCAGGCTCGTCTTCCGGCACCCGCTGGTGCGCAGCGCGGTGATCGCGCTCGCCCCGGAGCCGGACCGGCGCGCCGCCCACCGGATGCTGGCGGCCCGGCTGCCCGAGGACGAGCCGCGCGGCCTGCTGCACGAGGCGGCCGCGGTGCGCGGGCCCGACGAGGAGCTGGCCGCGCGGTTGCAGGAGGCCGGGACGCGGATCGCGCTGCGCGGCGGTGACGCGGAGGCGGCGCTGCTGCTCGACCGGGCGGCTGGCCTGAGCCCCGGCCCGGACGACCGGACGCGGCGCCTGGCGTGGGCGGCGGTGATGTCGGCGCGCGGCGGGCGCCTGGCGTACGCGGCGCGGCTGGTGGAGGAGCTCAGGACGCGGTCGCTGCCCGATGACGTCGCGCCGGTGTTCGCGTACGCGGTCGTGTACGTCGACCAGAGCCACCACGTCGACTTCGCCTCGTCGTTCACGCTGCTGCCGGAGGCCCTGGCCGCGCTGACCGCGCCCGGCGCCCCGGACGCCCCCGGCCGCGGAGACCTGGTGGAGCAGGTGTTCTTCAAGCTGCTGCTCGCCTCGTCGTACACGGGCGACGCCCGGGGGTGGCGGGCGCTGGCCCGGCACCTCGGCGACGTCTCCCCCGCCGCCCGGCTGTGCCACCGCGTGTGGGCCGATCCCCCGCGCACCGCGCACGGCGCCGGGCGCGAGCTGCGGGCCGCCGCCGAGAGCGCGGCGGGCGACGGCGCCGGCCACGCCTGGCTGCTGCTGTGGGCCGCCCTGGGCGTCGACGGCACCGACGCCGGGCCGGGCCTGCTCCTCGGCGGGCAGCACGCGTACGCCACGCAGGGTTCCGTGGCGAAGGTCCGGTGCCGCCAGGACTTCCTGCTGGGGCGCTGGGACGCGGCCGACGACTGGCTGCGCGAGGCGGACAGCGCGGAGGAACTCGGCTACCACTGCAACGCGTTGCTCTTCCGCCACTACTACGCCCATGTGCTCGCGGGCCGCGGCGACGGGCCGGGCTTCGACGAGCTGCGGGCGCGCGTCGAGCCCGCCGCCCGCGCCGCCGGGATGCGGTTCGTCACCGACCACCTCGGCCGCCTGCGGGCCCTGGTCGACCTGGCGCACGGGCGCGACGAGGAGGCGTACGAGCGGCTGCGCGCGCTGCTGCCCCCGGGGCGGCTGCCGAGCGGGCTCTCCTGGTTCCACCTGCCGTTCTTCGACCTGGTGCAGGCCGCGGTGCGCGCCGGGCACCGGGCGCAGGCCCGCGCGCACGTGGCCGCGGGGCGGGCCGCGCGGATGGACGAGATCTCCGACCACCACGCGTTCCTGCTGGCCGCGGCCGCCGCGCTGGCGGCCGGCGAGGACGAGCAGGACGAGGCGTTCGCGGCGGCGTACGCCCTGGCGGGGACCGGGCCGTGGGTCTTCGCGCTGGCGCGGCTGCGCCTTGAGCACGGCGCCCGGCTGCGGCTGCGGGGCCGCCGCGCCGAGGCCGAGGACGTGCTGCACATGGCGCGGCACGCCTTCCGTGAGCTGGGCGCCGGTCCCTGGGCCGACCAGTGCTGCCGGGAGCTGCGGGCCGCGGGCCTCTCGGCGGAGGTGCCGGCGGCCCGCGTCGGCCTGCTCACGGCGCAGGAGCTGCGGGTCGCCCGGCTGGTCGCCGCCGGGCTGACGAACAAGCAGATCGGCGCCGAGCTCAACCTGTCGCCGCGCTCCGTCGCCTCCCACCTGTACAAGATCTTCCCCAAGCTGGGCATCGCCTCGCGGGCGGCGCTGGGCCGGGCGCTGGCGGAGACCTGACCCTGTCAGCCCCTGGCGTCCGGTTCCCGCCGTCCCCGCGTCTCGGCCAGGGCCCGGGCGATCCCGGCGCGGGTGCGGATGCCGAGCTTGGGGAAGACGCGGTACAGGTGCGCGCCGACGGTACGCGGCGAGAGCCGCAGCCGCTCGCCGATCTCGCGGTTGCTGAGTCCCTGCGCGGCCAGGTCGGCGATCCTCGACTCCTGTACGGACAGCAGCGGGTGGCCCCGCACCGCCCCCGCCTCCGGTACGCCCGCGCCCGCCGCGCCGAGTTCGCACGCGGCCTGCCCGGCCCAGGGCTCGGCCCGCAGGCCGGTGAACACGTCGTGGGCCGCGCGCAGGTGGGCCACGGCCTCGGTGCGGCGGGAGCGGCGGCGCAGCCGGGCCCCGTGGGCGAGGCGCAGCCGGGCGAGCTCGAAGGGCCACTGCCGGGCGCCGGGCACCGCGTACGCGGCCTCGTAGGGGCCCTCGTCGGCGTCGTCGGCCAGGAGCGCCCCGGCGGCGGCCACGAGGAAGGCGTGGTGGGGCGAGACCCGCGCGAGCCCAAAGGCGTGGACCGCGCAGAGGTGGTCGCGTGCCTCGTCCAGGTGCCCGGTGTCCGCCGCGCCCTGGGCGATGTCGAGGAGCGACAGGTGGGACCAGGGGGTGCGGCGCGCCAGGGCGGCGGGCGTGACCGACGTCCGGACGTGCTGCCAGGCCTCGCCGGGGGCGCGGTGGGCGAGCGCGCACAGCGCCTTCAGCCCGCGCAGCCGGTCGCCGACCGCGCGCAGGCGCCGTTCCTCGGCCCACGGCTCCAGGACGCGCAGGCACTCCTGGAGCCCGGCGCGGTCGCCCCGTCCCGCGAGGACCTGGGCGGTGTGCATCAGGAACATCATCTCGTGGAACGCGTAGCCGCGGGCGGCGGCGGTCCCGGCGCCGCGGCGCGCGTCGCCGAGGACCGTGTCCCAGTCCCCGCGCAGGAAGCCGTCCTGCGCACCGGCGAGTTCGGCCAGGGTCCGGGTGGCGTACGAGTGCCGGGGAGCGGCGCGGTGCCACAGGGCGGCGTGGTCGCCGACGGTGTCGACGGCCGTCGCGGCCCAGACCAGGGCCCGGAACGTGGCGGGGTCGTGGGCCTCGGGCAGCGCCGTGACGGCCCTCGACACGCGCCGGGGGAGGTCGGCGGGGTCGTCCGGCGTCGCGGTCCACGCCGCGCGGCACAGGGCGGTCGGGGCGGTGGCGTCCGGGGCGTGCCGGTCCACGGCCTGCCAGGCCCGCTCGTCCCCGGCGTGCGCGGCGACGACGAGCAGCACGAACAGGATGGGCTCGAGGAGCGTGGCGCACTCTTCCTCACGGCCGGGCGCGCGCAGCAGGTCCAGGGCCTCGGGGAGCAGGTGGAGCGCGGGCTCCGGGGTCCCCTCGCGCTGGAAGCGGATGTAGGCGACGACCAGGGCGTACAGCGCGGCGGGCTCCGGCCGCGCCGCGCCGGCGGTGTGCTCGGCCTGGTCCAGGAGGTGGGCCGCGAAGCGCAGGCGTCCGCCCCTGGCCGCCAGGCCCGCCGCCCGGACGAGGCGCGAGGCCCGGGCAGGGCCGTCGGTGGTGAGGCCCGCGGCCCGTGCCATCAGGGTCGCCGCACCGGCCTCGTCGGCCGCCTCCGTCAGCAGGTCCGCCTGCTCGTGCAGGCGCCTCGCGAGGGGGTCGTCGAAGCCGATGGTGGCGGCCGCCAGGTGCAGGGCCCGCCGGGTGTCGTGCGGGGGCAGCGCGTCCGCGAGGAGCCGGTGGGCGGCGCGGCGCTCCGCCGCCGTCGCCAGGTGCACCACTCCGGCGCGGACCAGGGGGTGCCGGAACAGCAGCCGCCGCGACTCCGGGTCCAGGCGGGCGAGCCCGGAGCGCTCCACGTCCTGCGCGCGCACGCCCCAGGGCGCGGAACCGCTCCGGCGGGTGAGCCCGGCGAGGGTGTCCTCGTCCGCCGCGTCCGGGCCCCCGAGGGCGGCGAGCAGCAGCGCCTGGCGGGCGGCGTCCGGCAGGGCGCGGACACGGTCCTCGTACAGGCCGCCGAGCCGTGGCCCGAGCTGCGGTACGGCGAGCGGCCCGGTGCTCTCCGGGTCGGCGAAGTCACCGGCCCGCCGCAGCGCGCGGGGCAGCTCCCGCAGGGCGAGCGGGTTCCCTGCGGCCAGGCGCAGCACCCGCCGCCGTGCGGGGGCGTCGAGGTCCGGGTGCAGCGCGTCCAGCAGGTGCCCGGCCACGTCGTCGGGCAACGGCTCCAGGTCGAGAACGTACTCGGCCGGGCTTGCGGCGGGGGCGTGTTCGTGGCGGGTGGCCGCGAGGACGACGGCTGGGAGCGGGGTGGGGGTGGGGGGTGCCTTGGGTGAGGTGGGGGTGGTGGGTGTCTCGGGTTTGGTGGGGGCGGTGGGCTCGGTGGGTGCTGAGGCTTCGGTGGGTGCCCGGGGTTTGGTGGGGCCGGTGGGCTCGGTGAGTGCTGAGGCTGCGGTGGGTGCACCGGGTGTGGTGGGTGCCCCGGGTGTGGTGGGACCGGCGGGCTCGGTGAGTGCCGCGGGTGTGATGGGTGCGGTGGGCTCGGTGGGTGCAGTGGGCTGGTTGGGTGGGGTGAGTGGCGCGCGTGCGGTGGGCTGGGTGGGCGCCGCAGGTTGCGCGGGCGCCACAGGTGCCTCGAGCACCGCAGGTGTGCCGGGCACCACAGGTGCCTCGAGCACCGCAGATGTGCCGGGCCCGCTGAACGCCGCAGGCACCATGGCCAGGTGGCGCCGTACGGCCGTGAACACGAAGGCGCTTTCCGGGTCGGCCCATTGCAGGTCGTCCAGGAGCAGCACCAGCGGGCGCGCGGCGGCGGCGCGGGCGAGGAGCCCGAGCGTCGCGGGAGCGGCATCGGCCGGTGCGGGCGGGGTGCCGTCCCGCAGACCCAACGCCCGCTCCAGCAGCTCCCGTTCGGGGCCCGGCACGGCCCGCAGGTCGTCGAGCAGGGGCCACAGCAACTGGTGGAGGGCCGCGAAGGGACACGCGGCCTCGGCGACGACACCCGCCATGCGCAGCACCCGCAGCCCGGCACGCTCGGCGCACCGGGCGGCCCGGTCGAGCAGCGCGGTCTTCCCGAGCCCCGGGTCGCCCCGCAGCAGCACGGCCGCACCCGCGTCACGGATGCCGGTCAGTGCCACGCACAGCAGGGCCTCTTCGCCCGCACGGCCGAGCAGGACGCCCGCGCGCCCCGCCCCCTGACCGGGCAAGACGTCCGCACACTCCACCTCCCGGCTGAGCAGGACGCCCGCGCGCCCCGCCCCCTGGCCGGGCGAGGTGTCCGCGCGCCCCGCCTCCTGGCCAGGCGAGGTGTCCGCGCACCCCGGCTCACGGCCGGGCAGCACATACGCGGCCCCCGGCGCACGCCCGGGCTCGACGCCTGCGGCCTCCGCGGGACGGCCGGGCTGACCACCCACCTCCCCCGGGCGGCCGGGCACGACGTCCGGGGACCCCGCCGCGTGCCCGGGGAAGACGCCCGCGGCCCCTGCCGCGCGCCCCGGCAGGACATCCGCACGCTCCGCCGCGCGCTCGGGCGGCCGGTCGCCCGGCGGCTCCCCCCCCCCCCCCCCGGGGGCGCCCACGGCCCCGCTGTCCCCGTCCACGCCCCTCCGCCTCCCGCCCCTCCGTCATGGTGTGCCGCCATCTCGGCCAGCGCACAGTAGCCCAGACCTGCCCGCGTCACGGAACGCGTGCCCGGGTGACGTCGTGCAGGTCACAGGCCGGACCGGTGGGCCGCGCGCCCGCAGTGCACAGGCGGACCGGCGCCCGTGCGCCCACAGCCGGATCGGCGACCGCGCACCCGTAGGCCACAGGCAGACCCACGGCCGCGCACCCACAGGCACAGGCAGGTGCGCCGCCGTGCACCCCCGTGCAAGAGCTGTGCACTCAGCGGCGCCTACCGGTCCGCTCCCCCGCATAGCGTGCCGCCTGTCCTGCCGCGAACAGGGCTCCGCCGCACAGGCGTTCCGCATCCCCCTCCCAGACGAACGGGCCGAACATGACCGACCAGACCCCCGCTGTCCCCCTCCTCGAACCCGCCGCCGCGGCGTTCGCCCAGGCCACCGCCGAGCCGCCGTACCTCTTCCAGATCCCGCCCGCCGAGGGCCGCAAGGCGGTCGACGACGTGCAGAGCGGCCCGGTCGACAAGCTGCCCGTGGACGAGGAGTGGGTCACGGTCACCGGCGGGCCGACCGGGTCCGTGCGGGCCCGGATCGTCAGGCCCGAGGGGGCCGCGGGGCCGCTGCCGGTCATCGTCTACATCCACGGCGCGGGCTGGGTGTTCGGCAACGCCCACACCCACGACCGGCTCGTGCGCGAACTGGCCGTCGGCGCCGGGGCCGCGGTCGTCTTCCCCGAGTACGACCTGTCGCCCGAGCACCGCTACCCGGTCGCCCTGGAACAGGCCTGGACCGTCGCCCGCTGGGTCGTCACCGACGGCGCCGCGAAGGGGCTCGACACCACCCGGATCGCGGTGGCGGGCGACTCGGTCGGCGGCAACATGAGCGCGGCGCTCACCCTGCTCGCCAAGGAGCGCGGCGGCCTCCCGCTGCTCCAGCAGGTGCTGTTCTACCCGGTCACGGACGCCTCCTTCGACACCGCCTCGTACCACCAGTTCGCCGAGGGGTACTTCCTGCGCCGCGACGGCATGCGGTGGTTCTGGGACCAGTACACGACCGACGAGGCGGAGCGCGCGCGGATCACCGCGTCACCGCTGCGCGCCACGCCCGAGCAGCTCACCGGCCTGCCGCCCGCCCTCGTGGTCACCGCCGAGGCCGACGTGCTGCGGGACGAGGGCGAGGCGTACGCGAACAAGCTGCGCCAGGCCGGGGTGCCGGTCGCCGCGGTCCGCTACCAGGGGATCATCCACGACTTCGTGATGCTCGACGCGCTGCGCGAGACGCATGCCGCGCGGTCGGCCCTCGACCTGGCCACGACCACGCTGCGCCGGGCCTTCGCCCGGGCCTGAGCCGCGGCCGCCGCTTCCCGGGACCGCGCCGTCCCGCACACGGACGGCGCCGCTCCCCTTCCGCTCGGGGCGGGCGCCGCTCCCGGTGCCGCCACAGAGCCGAGCCACACCCCGCTGGAGACACACCCATGACCGCGAGCGGACCCTCCCCCGCCGCGCCGCCCGAGGGGCGGCACTTCGAACCGGACCTGCGCCGGATGACCCGCATCAACCTGCGGCCGATCGCCTCGCCGATGCCGCTCGGCTTCTACGCCGTGGCCATCGCCTCGGTCCTCGTCGGCTGCCTCCAGCTCGGCGCCTTCCCGGACGGTGCCGCCCGGGCGGTCGCGCTGGCGATCCTACCCGCCTTCGTACTGCAACTCCTGGTCGGGATCCTGGCGTTCGGCGCCCGTGACGTGCTCGCGGCCACCCTGATGACCTGCTTCTCCGGCATGTGGCTGGCCAGTTCACTCGTCCTCGCCCTGGAGCCGCCCGGGGGCGCCCGGGTGCTCGGCGTGCTGAACGCGATGTTCTCCCTGTTCGCCCTGCTCATGGCGAGCGTCGCCGGGCGCAAGCGGGCGCTGTGGCTGGTGCTGTGCGCGGCGGTCCCCCGGTTCGCGGTGGCCGCGCTGGCCAACCTCACCGGCGTGGACTGGGTGGCCACCCTCTCCGGCGCGCTGGGGCTGCTGCTCGCCCTGACCGCGATGTACACGGCCTTCGCGCTGATGCTGGAGGACATGCGGGGCCAGGAGGTGCTGCCCATCGGGCGCAGCGGCCCCGCGCACCACGCGGTCGAGGGCGGCCTGACCGTGCAGTTGCGCGACGTCGAGCGCCAGGCGGGCGTACGCCGCACGCTGTGACCCGCGCGCCCCGCACCGCCTCCGTCACCCGAACCTCCCGCCCGCCCCTCCCCTTCCCTCACCGAAAGCGACGGCACCTCATGACCACCATGCCGGTCGGCGGCCTCACACCGCCCGCCGCTCCACCGCCGGACGGCCCGGCGGACCTCGTCCTGCGCAACGCGAAGATCCACACCGGCGATCCGGGCCGGCCCGCCGCCGCCGCGCTCGCGGTCCGCGACGGTGACATCGTCGCCGTCGGCGACGACCGCGACGTGGCCGCGCTCCTCGGGCCCGGCACCCGCGTCCTCGACGCCCTCGGGCGCCGCGTCGTCCCCGGCCTCAACGACTCCCACCTGCACGTCATCCGGGGCGGGCTCAACTACGTCCTGGAGCTGCGCTGGGACGGCGTACGCTCGCTGCGCCAGGCCCTGGCGATGCTGCGGGAGCAGGCGGGGCGCACCCCCGAGGGGCAGTGGATCCGCGTCGTCGGCGGCTGGAGCGCCGACCAGTTCGCCGAGCGCCGGCTGCCGACGCCCGCCGAGCTGACCGAGGCGGCGCCCGACACCCCCGTGTTCGTGCTCCACCTCTACCAGTCCGCGATCCTCAACCGGGCCGCCGTCCGCGCGGCCGGCTTCACCCGGGACACGCCCGACCCGCGCGGCGGCCAGATCGTCCGCGACCGCGAAGGGCACCCCAACGGCGTGCTGCTCGCCGCGCCGAGCGCGCTCATCCTGTACTCGACGCTGGCGAAGGCGCCGGCGCTCGACGAGGCCGGCAGGAAGACCTCGACCCGCCACTTCCTGCGCGAGCTCAACCGGTTCGGCCTCACCTCCGCCGTGGACGCGGCGGGCGGCTTCCAGAACTTCCCCGACAACTACGCCACGGTCGTGGAGCTGGCGCGCGCCGGACAGCTCAGCCTGCGCATCGCCTACCACCTGTTCCCGCAGACCGCGGGCCAGGAACTCGCCGACCTGCGCCGGTGGATCGACACCGTGCGGCCCGAGGACGGCGACGCCTGGCTGCGTTTGAACGGGGCCGGTGAGAACCTCACCTGGGCGGCGGCCGACTTCGAGAACTTCTCCGAGCCGCGGCCCGAACTCGGGCCCTACGAGGCGGAGTTCGAGCAGGCGGTGCGGCTGCTCATGGAGAACGGCTGGGGCTTTCGGCTGCACGCGACGTACGACGAGACGATCCGCCGCGACCTCGCCGTCTTCGAGAAGCTGGCGGCCGACGGGCTCTTCCCGGCCGGGAACCGCTGGCTGTTCGACCACGCCGAGACCGTCTCACCGGCCAGCCTGGAGCGGATCGCCGCCCTCGGCGGCAGCCTGAGCGTGCAGAACCGCATGTCCTTCCAGGGCGCGGCGTTCACCGAGCGCTACGGCGCCGACGCCGCCGCCCGCACCCCTCCGCTGCGCGAGATGCTCACCTCGGGCATCCCGGTGGCCGCGGGCACGGACGCCACCCGCGTGTCGTCGTACAACCCGTGGGTGGCCCTGCACTGGCTGGTGACCGGGCGCACGGTCGGCGACCTGGGCCTGTACCCGCCTCAGCGGCGCGTGCCGCGCGAGACGGCCCTGGAGATGTACACGCGCGGCGGGGCCCGCATCACCGGCGAGGAGGACGTCAAGGGCGTCCTCAAGGAAGGCTGCTACGCCGACTTCGCCGTCCTGTCGCACGACTACTTCGCCGTGCCCGACGACGACATCGCGCACATCGAGTCCCTGCTCACCGTCGTGGGCGGCCGCGTGGTGTACGCCGCGGGCGAGTACGAGGGCGTCGACGAGGCGATCGAGCCCGTCAGCCCCTCCTGGAGCCCCGTGGCGCGCTTCGGCGGCTACCAGGCCTCCCCGCCGCCGTCGGCGGCCGGCGCGCGCCAGGCCGACCGGGTCGCCGAGGCCGTCGCCGAGGCCGAGCGGCACCGGCGGTGGCGCGTCGACCGCGGTGCCGCGCCCGGCCGCCCCGGACCCGAGGTCTTCGACCCCTGCTACGTGCTCTGACCGGCGCCCGCCGCGCTCTCCGACGACTCCCTTCTTCCCTTCGTCCCTTCTTCCCTTCTTCCCTCCGACACCACCCTCACCATCCCCCTCGCTACACACATCAACATCAGCATCCGCAACACGCCTACGAACATGAGGTACTGACCATGACCGAGTTCTCCCTCGACGCCGTCGCCGCCGCCCCGAGCCCCGATCTGCTGACGCCCGACAACGCGATGATGCTGTTCGTCGACCACCAGCCGCAGATGTTCTTCGGCGCCGCCGGCGCCGACCGGGCCGGGGTCATCAACGCCACCGTCGGTCTGGCCAAGGCCGCGCGGGTCTTCGACGTGCCGGTGGTGCTGTCCACCGTCGCGGCCGAGTCGTTCTCCGGCCCGATCCTGCCGCAGCTGCGCGAGGTCTTCCCCGGGCACGAGGTGGTCGACCGCACCTCGATGAACGCCTGGGAGGACACCGCCCTGGTGGAGGCCGTGAAGGCGACCGGACGCCGCAAGATCGTCCTGTCCGGCCTGTGGACCGAGGTCTGCCTCGTCCTGCCCGCGCTGTCCGCCCTCAGCCAGGGCTACGAGGTGTACGTCGTCGCCGACGCCTCCGCCGGGGTCACCCCCGCCGCCCACGAGCACGCCATGCAGCGCATGACGGCCGCGGGCGCGGTGCCCGTGACCTGGCTCCAGGTGCTCCTGGAGCTCCAGCGCGACTGGGCCCGCACCGAGACGTACGTGGCGACCACCGACGTGGTCAAGGAGCACGGCGGCGCCTACGGCCTGGGCGTCTTCTACGCGCAGTCCATGATCAACCCGCACGCGGCCGGCTGACGGCTCGTCCATGGACTTCGGACTGCTCGTCCTGCGTCTCCTGGCGGGGCTGCTCATCGCCGGACACGGCGTACAGAAGATCAGCTTCCGCCTCGGTGGCGAGGGACTCGCGGGCGGGGCCGAGGAGTTCCGGCACGACGGCTTCCGCGGCGGGCGGCTCACCGCCCTCGCCGCGGGGGCCGGCCAGATCGGCTCCGGCCTGCTGCTCGCCGGCGGCGCGCTCACCCCGCTGGCCGCGGCCGGGGCGGTCGGCGTGATGACGGTCGCGCTGACCGTCAAGTGGCCGCACGGCCTGTGGGTGCAGAAGGACGGCTACGAGTACCCGCTCTTCCTCGTCGTCGTCGCCTCCGCGCTCGCCCTGACCGGCCCCGGCCGCTACTCCGCCGACCAGTTGCTCGGCCTGTTGCCGTGGCCCGCCTGGGCGGCGGGCGCCGCGGTGGCCGTCGGCGTGGGCAGCGGTATCGCGGTGCGCGTCCTGCTGCACCGGCCCGCCCCCTCCACCACCACTGACACCACTGACCTCAGGAGTTCCGCATGACCTCATCGGCCGGCACGACGGCACCCGCCGCGGCCCAGCCGCTGCTGCACCAGAAGGGCCGGGAGGTGCAGCGCTTCCGCACCGTCAAGCAGGTGCCGCTCGGCCTGTCCCACGACACGCGGATGTACGCCTGCCAGGTGCTCAACCAGATCCTGGCGGACACGCAGATGCTGTACGCCCTCTACAAGAAGCACCACTGGCTCATGCGGGGCGCCACGTTCCACCAGTTGCATCTGCTGCTCGACCAGCACGCCGAGGCCCAGCTCGCCCTGGTCGACGCGCTGGCCGAGCGCGTGCAGAGCCTCGGCGGCGTGGCCGTGGGCGACCCCCGGCACGCCGCGGAGATCACCTCCGTGCCCCGGCCGCCGGACGGCACCGAGGAGGTGCCCGCGATGCTGTCCCGGCTGCTCGAAGCGCACGAGACCATCCTGGTCGAGGCGCGTGCGGCCGCGCGGCGCCTCGCGGACCTCGGTGACGACGGCAGCAGCGACCTCGTCGTCTCCGAGGTGGTCCGCGGCGGCGAGGCCCAGGCCTGGTTCCTCGCCGAGCACCTGGTGGACACCCCGCTGACGCGCCTGGCCCCCGGCCCGGAGGCCGTCGCGTAGCGCCCCGCGCCCGCCCGCCCGCCGCCGTGCCGCGGCGGCGGGCCGCGGCCCCCCCCCCCGCCCCCCGCAGGAAGGCAACACCAAGTGAAAGACCCCCCCCCACCCCCCCCCCGCCCCTGACCACGCGCCGGGGGGGCGGGCCACCCCCCCCCGCCCCGGCCCC
>NZ_JASCXL010000157.1:0-19857 GCF_030010595.1 Streptomyces sp. CC224B
GTCCGGCGCCGCACTCGGGTGTGCGGCGCCGGACGGCTGGGGTGAAACTGCTCGGCTCAGACGTTGACGCCGAAGTCCTGCGCGATGCCGCGCAGGCCCGAGGCGTACCCCTGGCCGACGGCGCGGAACTTCCACTCCGCGCCGTGGCGGTACAGCTCGCCGAAGACCATGGCCGTCTCCGTGGAGGCGTCCTCGGAGAGGTCGTAGCGGGCGAGCTCCGTCTCGTTGGCCTGGTTCACCACGCGGATGAACGCGTTGCGGACCTGGCCGAAGGACTGCTGGCGGGTCTCGGCGTCGTAGATCGACACCGGGAAGACGATCTTCTCGACGTCGGCCGGGACCGCGGCGAGGTTCACTCTGATCTGCTCGTCGTCGCCCTCGCCCTCACCGGTGATGTTGTCACCGGTGTGCTCGACGGAGCCGTCCGGGCTCTTCAGGTTGTTGAAGAACACGAAGTTCTGGTCGCTGGTGACCTTGCCCTCCGCGTTCGTGAGGATGGCGCTTGCGTCCAGGTCGAAGTCCGTACCGGTGGTGGTGCGGACGTCCCAGCCGAGGCCGACCGTGACCGCGGTCAGGCCGGGCGCCTCCTTGCTCAGCGATACGTTGCCGCCCTTGCTGAGGCTGACTCCCACGAGTCCTCCCAATTGGTGTCCAGGGGCGGGGAGCCCCAGTCGTGCTTGCCATCGGATCAACGTGTGGATCCTAGTGACCGGTTCCCGGCCGCCACAGGCTCCTCACCCCGGAGATTCCCGGGGTGTCGTCCCTGATTTCTCCCTGAGTGCCCTCAGAGCCGCCCGAGGGCCGTGACGTACTCGTTCAGGTCGCGGGCGTCGGGGAGGTCGTTGACGACGCTCCAGCGCACGACGCCCTCCTTGTCGATGATGAAGGTGCCGCGCACCGCGCAGCCCTTGTCCTCGGCGAAGACGCCGTAGGCGCGGGAGACCTCGCCGTGCGGCCAGAAGTCCGAGAGCAGCGGGTACTCGAGCCCCTCCTGCTCGGCGAAGACGCGCAGCGTGTGGATGGAGTCGTTGGAGACGGCGAGGAGCTGCGTGTCGTCGTTGACGAACGTGGGCAGCTCGTCGCGCAGGGCGCAGAGCTCGCCGGTGCAGACGCCGGTGAACGCGAACGGGTAGAAGAGCAGGACGACGTTCTTGTGGCCGCGGTAGTCCGCGAGGCGCACGGTGCGTCCGTGGTTGTCCTTGAGCTCGAAGTCCGGAGCCTTCTCGCCGACCGTGACCGTCACCGGGATCCACTTCCCTTCGCTTGGCCCATTGGGGAGGCCCAGCCTACGGGCGGCCACCGCGGGGCCCTTGCGGGGGGGCTCCCGACCGCGGGGGCCCTGCCGGGGGCTCCCCAACCCCGCCCCTTCCCGAAACCCGGGGGCTCCGCCCCCTGGACCCCCGTTTGTCGCCGCTCCGCGGCTCGTCCTCAAACGCCGGACGGGCTGAAACTATCCAACGCGGCCACGGCTGGAACGTTCCAGCCGTCCGGCAGCGGATCTCAGCCCGTCCGGCGTTTGAGGACGAGCGCGCCAGCGCGATGAAGGGGCGGGCGGGCGGGAAAAGAAGGGACCATCGGGGGAAACGCACGTGAGGCCCCCGGCGGTGGTGCCGGGGGCCTCACGTGAAGGCACAGCAGAGGGCCTGCGGCCCGCTACCGCTTCTTGGCGGCGCCCTTGGGCGTGATCAGCCGACTGCCGTTCCAGTCCTTGCCCGCGTTGATGCTCTTGGTCTGCGAGAGGCCCGCGGTGGTGGCCGCCTCGCCGATGTCGCTCGGCTCGACGTAGCCGTCACGGCCCGTCTTCGGTGTCAGGAGCAGGATCGAGCCACCCTCCTCCATGTACGCGATGGCATCCACCAGCGCATCAGTCAGGTCCCCGTCGTCCTCGCGGAACCAGAGCACCACGGCATCAGCCACGTCGTCGTATTCCTCGTCGACGAGCTCCGTGCCGGTAGCCTGCTCGATGGCCTCGCGGAGCTCCTGGTCGACGTCGTCGTCGTAGCCGATCTCCTGGACCACCATGTCGGGCTGGAAACCCAGCCTTACGGCCAGGTTCGTCTCCGCGTGGTCCGCGGTCGCGCTCACGGATTGCCTCCTGATCATGTCTTTGGGAATGCCTTCAGCCACGCGCGTGCGCGGGGCATTGGCCGTAGTCCACACGGGCGGGACGGATCGCGCAAGTACCCGGCCGTCGAGACCGCCGAAACGGTGACGTTCCCGGCCGTGCCAGCGCAACTCCCGCCACATCCGCCGGGCCGGACGGCCCGCGTCCTCCGCCCACGGGCTGGGCGTATCGTTGCGATTTGACCGAGCCTACCCCAGGGTCACCTGCCGCAGTCGCGGTTACCCCCCGGTAGAGATGACGTATGCACCACCGGGGTACACGATGGTGAACGTCGTACGTACCGGTACAGCACACCCGCAGCGCAGAGCAGATACCAGAGCAGAGTCAAGGCAGAGCACGAATCCGATCGCGTGCACCGCGCGACAACACAGCGAAGGAACAGCGTGGCTTCCGGATCCGATCGCAACCCGATCATCATTGGCGGTCTTCCCAGCCAGGTCCCGGACTTCGATCCCGAAGAGACCCAGGAATGGCTCGACTCCCTCGACGCCGCCGTCGACGAGCGCGGCCGTGAGCGAGCCCGCTATCTGATGCTGCGGCTGATCGAACGCGCCCGTGAGAAGCGCGTCGCCGTGCCCGAGATGCGCAGCACGGACTACGTCAACACCATCGCGACCAAGGACGAGCCGTTCTTCCCGGGCAACGAGGAGATCGAGCGGAAGATCCTGAACGCGACCCGCTGGAACGCCGCGGTGATGGTCTCCCGCGCCCAGCGGCCCGGGATCGGCGTCGGCGGCCACATCGCCACCTTCGCCTCCTCCGCGTCCCTGTACGACGTGGGCTTCAACCACTTCTTCCGCGGCAAGGACGAGGGCGACGGCGGCGACCAGATCTTCTTCCAGGGGCACGCCTCCCCGGGCATCTACGCCCGCGCCTTCCTCCTCGACCGGCTCTCGGAGCAGCAGCTCGACGCGTTCCGGCAGGAGAAGTCGAAGGAGCCGTACGGCCTGTCCTCGTACCCGCACCCGCGGCTGATGCCGGACTTCTGGGAGTTCCCGACCGTGTCGATGGGCCTCGGGCCGCTCGGCGCGATCTTCCAGGCCCGGATGAACCGGTACATGGAGGCGCGCGGCGTCGCCGACACCTCGAAGTCGCACGTGTGGGCGTTCCTCGGCGACGGCGAGATGGACGAGCCGGAGTCCCTCGGGCAGCTCTCGATCGCCGCCCGCGAGGGCCTCGACAACCTGACGTTCGTCGTCAACTGCAACCTCCAGCGCCTCGACGGGCCGGTGCGCGGCAACGGGAAGATCATCCAGGAGCTGGAGTCCGTCTTCCGCGGCGCGGGCTGGAACGTCATCAAGCTGGTGTGGGACCGCAGTTGGGACCCGCTGCTCGCGCAGGACCGCGACGGCGTCCTGGTCAATAAGATGAACACGACGCCCGACGGGCAGTTCCAGACGTACGCCACGGAGACCGGCGCGTACATCCGGGACCACTTCTTCGGCGACGACCACCGGCTGCGCGCCATGGTCGAGAACATGACCGACGACCAGATCCTGCACCTGGGGCGCGGCGGCCACGACCACCGGAAGATCTTCGCGGCGTTCTCCGCGGCCAAGGCGCACAAGGGCCAGCCGACGGTCATCCTCGCCAAGACGATCAAGGGCTGGACGCTCGGCCCGAACTTCGAGGGCCGCAACGCCACGCACCAGATGAAGAAGCTGACGGTCGACGACCTCAAGCACTTCCGCGACCGGCTGCACCTGCCGATCTCCGACAAGCAGCTGGAGGAGGGCCCGCCGCCGTACTACCACCCGGGCCGGGACTCCGAGGAGATCCAGTACATGCACGACCGGCGCAAGGGCCTGGGTGGCTACGTGCCGACGCGGGTCGTGCGCGCGAAGCCGCTGCCGCTGCCGGACGACAAGGCGTACGCGTCCGTCAGGAAGGGCTCGGGCCAGCAGTCCATCGCCACCACCATGGCGTTCGTGCGGCTGCTCAAGGACCTGATGCGGGACAAGGAGATCGGCAAGCGGTTCGTGCTGATCGCGCCGGACGAGTACCGCACGTTCGGCATGGACTCGTTCTTCCCGAGCGCCAAGATCTACAACCCGCTGGGCCAGCAGTACGAGGCCGTGGACCGCGAGCTGCTCCTGGCGTACAAGGAGTCGCCGACCGGGCAGATGCTGCACGACGGCATCTCGGAGGCGGGCTGCACGGCGTCGCTGATCGCGGCGGGCTCCGCCTACGCCACGCACGGCGAGCCGCTGATCCCGGTGTACGTCTTCTACTCGATGTTCGGGTTCCAGCGGACCGGTGACCAGTTCTGGCAGATGGCCGACCAGCTCGCGCGCGGTTTCGTCCTGGGCGCGACCGCCGGGCGCACCACCCTGACGGGTGAGGGGCTCCAGCACGCGGACGGCCACTCCCAGCTCCTGGCCTCGACCAACCCGGCGTGCGTGGCGTACGACCCGGCGTTCGGCTTCGAGATCGCCCACATCGTCAAGGACGGCCTGCGCCGGATGTACGGCGAGACGGCCGACGGCAAGCCGGGCGAGGACGTCTTCTACTACCTCACCGTCTACAACGAGCCGATCCAGCACCTGCCCGAGCCCGACGGCGTGGACGTCGAGGGCATCCTGAAGGGCATCCACCGCCTGCGCGCCGGCGACCAGGGCGCCATCCCCGCCCAGATCCTCGCCTCGGGCGTCGCGGTGCCGTGGGCCCTGGAGGCCCAGCGCATCCTCGCCGGGGAGTGGAACGTGAAGGCGGACGTCTGGTCGGCGACCTCCTGGAACGAGCTGCGGCGCGAGGCCGTCGAGGTGGAGCGGCACAACCTGCTGCACCCCGAGGAGGACCAGCGCGTGCCGTACGTGACGCGCAAGCTCTCCGGGGCCGAGGGCCCGTTCGTGGCGGTGTCCGACTGGATGCGCAGCGTCCCGGACCAGATCTCCCGCTGGGTTCCGGGCACCTACCAGTCGCTGGGCGCGGACGGCTTCGGCTTCGCGGACACCCGGGGCGCGGCCCGCCGCCACTTCCACATCGACACGGAGTCGATCGTGGTCGCGGTCCTCACCGAGCTGGCCCGCGAGGGCAAGGTCGACCGGTCCGTGCTGAAGCAGGCCGTCGACCGCTACCGGCTCCTGGACGTCACGGCGGCCGACCCCGGCGCCGCGGGCGGCGACGCGTGAGCCGGGCGGTCGCGGGCGGCGACGCGTAGGCGGAGCGGTCGCGCGCGTCACACCTCGCCGCGCACACCTCGTCCGTGCGACGGGCGGCGGGCCTCGGGTCCGCCGCCCGTCGCGCTCTTTCCTACGATGCGCTCATGGAGGACAAGGCCGGACAGCAGCCCGAGCGGGAACCGTCGGCGCAGGCGCGCTGGGAGAGCCGGACGCAGCGCCCGCTCCTCGCCCTGGCCGTGGCCTTCGCCCTGGCCTACGCGGTGCCCATAGTCAGGCCCGGGGCGAGCGCGTCCGTGACGCGGGCCTGCACCGCGGTGGAGTGGTGCGTGTGGGGGGCGTTCGCCGCCGACTACGTGGTGCGGCTCTGCCTCAGCGAGCGGCGTGCGCGCTTCGTGCGCGCGCACTGGCTCGACCTGTGCGCCGTGCTCCTGCCGATGATCCAGCCGCTGCGGCTGCTGCGCCTGGTCGCGACGCTGATGCTGGTGGGGCGGCGGGCGCGGATGGCGTCGCAGATACGCCTGACGACGTATGTCGTGGGCACCGTGGTGGGGCTGCTGATGTTCGGCTCGCTCGCGGTGCTGTCCGTGGAGCGGGAGTCGCCGGACGGCAACATCAAGACGCTGGGCGACGCCGTGTGGTGGTCCTTCACCACGATGACGACCGTGGGCTACGGCGACCACGCGCCGACGACCGGGCTCGGCCGGGTGCTGGCCGTGGGCCTGATGCTGTCGGGCATCGCGCTGCTCGGTGTGGTCACGGCGAACATCGCGGCGTGGTTCATCGCGCGGTTCGAGAAGGACGACGCGGAGGAGCGGCGGCAGACCGCGGCGATCGAGGCCCTCACCGTGGAGGTGAGGGCGCTGCGGGCGCAGGTCGCCGCGCTGTCCGGCGGGGCGGGCGGGCCCGGCCGGGCCGGGGACGGCGGGACGCCCGCCCCGGCCGCGCCCAGGCCGCGCGAGCCCTGAACCCGGGTCGCTTCCGCCGCGGGCACCTGGTCCGCCCTGGCAGCGGCAGGAGCGCCACCCCGCCGTCACGGCCGGGGGGCCGCCCCCCCGCCGGGCCGGTCGGCGGGGCGGCGGGGTGGCCCGCCTCAGCGCTCCCAGATCTTGACGGCCCGTACCCGGTACGGGCTCTCCGGCGCCCAGGTGCCACTGCCCGGGTAGGTGTGGAACTCGGCCGTCTCCGCGCACTCCCGTGACTGGTAGACGGTGACGGGCCGGCCGGTGCGGTTGGCGAGGGCCTGCGCGCTGTCCCCCTCCGGCAGCGCGACGCAGCTCTCGATGTCGACCCCGGCCAGCTCGTACACGTGCCGCGGGCCCTTGAAGTCCGCCTTCTCCCAGAGGCAGAGCTCTCCGGGCCCGCACGCGCCGAGCCGGCCCGGGGGCGCGGCACCGGCCCGTGCCGTGGTGGTGGCGGCGCCCGCGTGGCCGGACGTGAGGACCGCCACGGTGAGCGCGGCGGCGGTGAGCGCCGTGAGGGCGGCGGCGGGCATGGTCGTACGCATGGCATGAACCCCCGTGTGGTGTCGGTCAGTTGACGATCAGTTGTCGCCACTCTCGGCCGCGGGGGCGGGGCCGGGAAGGGGTTCCGGCGCGGCTCACCCGGATAGGCGAAAACCCCCCGGGCGGACCCGGAGGGCCCTTTCCGGTGCCTCTCCGGGGTTTCCCTGATGCGGAACCGCAGGCGCGCGCGGTCACGCCGAGGCCGTGGCCGTCCCCCGGGCACGGGGCTGGTCGGCGGCGGCCCTTCGTCGGGGCCGCGGACGATCAGGCGAAGCCCTCCTGCGGGAGCCGCGCGAACGCCCGGCGGGCGGGCCGCCGTTCGCGGTGGACCACCCGCCTCCCGGTGGCGGCGCGGGAGTCCGTCACCGAAGTGACCCCGGTCACACCCCGAGTCCGCGCCTCGGCCAACGGCCCGCTCGCCGTCGCCCGTTGACCACGCGCTGCGGACACCGTACGTAGCGGCTCACGACCCCGGCGTGACCGTTCCGCGCTCCGCTCCCTCACGCGCCCCGTGCGCCCCATACGTACGACTACGCGACGCAGCGTGACGAGTCGACCCCATTCACGCCCGCTTTGCCGCAAATACCCAGCGTAAAACGTGATCTGCCTCACCCTGTGCACGGCAGGCTTCCGGCTTCTCCTAGGGTGTCCCGCAGTGACTTCCTTCGACTCATCCCCTCAACTCGGCATCTGGCGTGCGCTGCTCGCGCTCACCGTGGTGTTCGTCATGCTGGCGACCACCGGGTGGACCGCCGTGCGCCAGAACAAGGGCGCCACCTCGCCGCTCGAAGCCACGCTCGCCGCCTGGGAGCGTGGCCAGATCGCCGGCCGCGACCTGCCCGACCCCGGTGCGCCCGCCGACCGGCTCGCGCGGTTCTTCGCCTCGCTCACCGCCCCCCAGCGCGACCGTCTCGCCGCCCGCTACCCGCTCGCGGTCGGCAACATGAACGGCGCTCCCGTGACGCTGCGCTACCGCGCGAACCGCCTCGCCCTCCAGCAGGCCCGCCTGATCGAGCGGGAGCGCATGCACGACGACCGGCTCTCGCCCGTCGGCAAGCAGGAGGCCGAGCGCCGCATGAAGCGCTTCGGCGTCATGATGCGCCCGGGGCGACAGGTGCTCGCCTTCGATCCCATGGGCGCGGGGCGGATGGCGGAGGTCTTCGGCGACCTCGACCGGGCGCGCCGCGTGTCCGTCGTCGTCCCCGGCGTCGACACGAACGTCCTCACCTTCGAGCGGACCCAGCGCAGGTACGCGGCGCCCGTCGGCATGGCGCGGGCCCTGTACCGCGCGGAGCGCGCGGCCGCCCCCGGCACCCGGACCGCCGTGATCGCCTGGGCCGACTACACCGCGCCCGTCGGGCTCGGCGTGGACGCCGCCACGTCCATGCGCGCCGACAACGGCGCCGTGCGCCTCGACTCGCTGGTGAGTGCCCTGCCGGGGCGCGCGCGGGTGGCTTTGTACTGCCACAGCTACGGATCGGTGGTCTGCGGGGTCGCCGCCCGGCGGCTGCCCGGACGGGTCACGGACATCGCGGTCGCGGGCAGCCCCGGGATGCGCGCCGACAACGTGAGGGGCCTCGGGACCCGCGCGCGGGTGTGGGCCGCACGGGACAGCGACGACTGGATCGAGGATGTGCCGCACATGGAGGTCGGCGGGCTCGGCCACGGCGCCGACCCGGTCTCGGCCGGCTTCGGCGCCCGCGTGGTGTCGGCCGACCGCGCCCGGGGCCACACCGGCTATTTCGAGCCGGGCACGGACAGCCTCAGCAACTTCGCCCAGATCGGCGTCGGCGTGTACGACGCCGTGCGGTGTGCCGCCGGAAACGGGGCCTGCCGCGACGGAATTTCCGGTACGACGGCGGCCTGACGCGCGTAGAAATCGGCGAAACAGCGGCCCGCCGCAGGAGAGACGGAGGAGCGCGTGCCGCATACGATGAGCCGCATGGGTGATGTACTGGCCGGATTTCACGCCGCCTGGGAGTTCGAGTCCGACTCCGTGCTCATCCGCTTCGAACGGGGGATCCGTACGCCGAAGCTGTTCCAGGCTCTCGGCGAGCGCCGCATCCCCCATGAGGCGATCGCGGGGGTCACGCTCACCCCGGGCAAGCGCGGGACGACGGTGCTGCACATGGTTCCGCGACCGGGTGCCGATCCGCTGATGGAGGCCGCGGCGGGACAGCTCAAGGACGGGTCCGACCCGTACCGCCTCGTGCTGCCCGCGGAGCGGGAGACGCTCGCGGAGTACTACGCGGACGAGCTGCGGGCCCTGCTGCCCGCCGAGGCCCCCGAGGACGCGGAGCGCTACCTGGTGGCCGCGCCGGAGGCGCCGCTGCAGTTCAAGGCGTACGACGGGAAGGCGTCCTTCGACGGCAAGGCGGTGGCCTTCCGCTGGTTCTGGACCGGGGCGTCCTCGGCCAAGTGGAAGGCCGGTGACCAGAGCTTCCTCGTCACCGACCTGAGCGGGGTCGAGTGGCGCTCGCCGGAGGTGTTCGAGGGGCATCTGCGGCTGCTGCGCCGCGAGGCGCCGGTGCCCCAGCCCGCGCAGGCCGACCAGGACCCGGCGGCGGTCGTCTTCGGCCTGGGCTACGGCCCCGTACACGAGTCACTGCCGTTCGCCGCGTCGGTGCTCGCGGCCGTCCGGGCGTCCGGCCCCGCCCCCGCCCCGGTGGCCGCGGCGGCCCCGGCCGTGCGGCGCGACCCGGCCGACATCGCCGAGCGCATCCGGCACCTGGGTGAGCTGCACCAGGCGGGGCTGCTCACGGACGACGAGTTCACGGCCAAGAAGGCCGAGCTGCTCGCGGAGCTGTGAGCCGGGGCCGAGCGCGTCCCGGCGCCGGTGTCCGCGGCGCCTTCGTCCCCGGTGCCCGTACGCCGGTGTCCGCCGCGCCTTCGTCCGGTGCCTGTACGCCGGTGCTCGCCGCCGCCCCGGCGTTCGTACGCCTACGATCCGGGCGTCGCGTCCGCCCCGTAGGCGGCCTCCCGGCGGGCCACCGCGTAGGAGCCGATCTTGTGGTCGAGCACGGCGAGGGTGTCCTGGAGCTCCGCGATGCGGGCGCGGACGTCGCGGCGGGTCTCCTCCAGGAGCTGCTGCCGCTCCGCGTAGGTGGCGTCGCCCGCGCGCACCAGCTCCGCGTAGCGCACCATGTCCGCCACCGGCATGCCGGTGGTGCGCAGCTTGCCGAGGAACGTGAGCCACCGCAGGTCGCGGTCGCGGTAGCGGCGCTGCCCGGTGTGGGAGCGGTCGACGTGCGGCATCAGGCCGATCCGCTCGTACCAGCGCAGGGTGTGCGCGGTCAGGCCGGTCGCCTCGGCGACCTCGCTGATCGTGTGGTGGCGCTCGGCGGCCGCCGGGCCCGGGCTCGTCTCCATGACCGTCATGGCCCCCACGCTATGGCCTTCGAGCGCACTCGAAGCAAGGGGACGTCCGCGGCCGCGGGCCCGCCCCCTGACCACGGGCGGCATCGGGGGGCGCTTACGCTCGTACGCATGCAGAGCCTGGAGCTGATCGACAACTGGCCGGTCCCGACCGCCGCCGCCGCCGTCGTCCGCGCGGACGGCACCGTGGCCGGGACGCGCGGGCCCACCGCGCACCGCTTCGCCCTCGCCTCGGTCACCAAGCCCCTAGCGGCGTACGCGGCGCTCGTCGCGTACGAGGAGGGTGCCGTGGAGCTGGACGAGCCGGCCGGGCCCGAGGGGTCGACCGTGCGGCACCTGCTCGCGCACACCAGCGGGCTCGCCTTCGACGAGCACCAGGTGGCGGCCGCGCCGGGGACGCGGCGGCTGTACTCCAACGCCGGGTTCGAGGTGCTCGGGGACCACATCGCCAAGGCGACGGACATCCCCTTCGCCGAGTACCTGCGCCAGGCCGTCCTGGAGCCGCTCGGGATGACGTCCACGGAGCTGGCGGGCGGGGCCTCGCCCGCGAAGGACGGCGTGTCCACCGTGGACGACCTCGTACGGTTCGCGGCCGAGGTGCAGGCGCCGCGGCTGCTCGATCCGCGGACCGTGGCGGCGGCGATGACGGTGACGTACCCGGGGCTCAAGGGGGTGCTGCCGGGGTACGGGCACCAGAACCCCAACGACTGGGGACTCGGGTTCGAGATCCGCGACGGGAAGTCGCCCCACTGGACGGGGAGTTCGTCCTCACCCCGGACCTTTGGTCACTTCGGGCAGGCCGGGACGTTCCTGTGGGTGGACCCGGACGCGGGGGCCGCGTGCGTGGCGCTCACCGACCGCCCCTTCGGGCCGTGGGCCGTCGAGGTGTGGCCGCGGTTCACGGACGCGGTGCTGGCTGAGCTGTGAGTTCTCAGGCGGCCGGGGTGCGGGGGCTAGCGCATCTCCCAGAGGAGTAGTTCCGTCCGGCTGTAGGCCAGGGCCTCCAGGTGCTGCTCGTCCGTGATCCTCGCCGAGTCGCCCGGGGTCAACTCCTCGTCGGCCAGGGCGATGTCGCCCCGTACGACGTGGAGGTACACCGACGGCGCGGGCGGGAGCGGTGTCCGCTCGCCCGGGGCGAGGCGGCGTACGTGGAGCAGGGCGCCGGCGGCGGGGACCGCGTACGGGGTGGAGTCGGCGAGCCCGCGGACGACCTCGTAGTGCGGGGTGCCGCCGGGCTCGCGGGGGGCCAGCCACATCTGCAGGAAGGTCAGCGGGGCCGGGCCCGCGTTGCGCTCCACGTGGCGGACGCCGGAGCCCGCACTGAGGTGCTGGACGTCACCGGGGCGGACCACCGACTCGTGGCCGGCGGAGTCGCGGTGGGTCAGCTCGCCCTCGACCACCCACGTGACGATCTCGGTGTGGCTGTGCGGGTGTTCGTCGAAGCCCGCGCCGGGGGCGAGGCGCTCCTCGTTGCAGGCGAGCACCGCTCCGAAGCGGAGGTTCTCGGGTTCGTAGTAGGGCCCGAACGACAACGCGTGGTAGGAGTCGATCCCCGCCCCGGGGTCGCCGCCGGGGTACCGCTCGCCGGAGCGCCGTACATCAATCACGCTCCCCACCGTAGACCCGGCCCCGCACGCCCCCGTCCCGATAAGGCAGTCTTGTCCCCGTGCCCGAACCCTCAGCGAACGCATTCCACCAGGACGCAGGTGCCGCAGGCGGCCCCCCGGCCCGCGGCGGCCGCGCCCACGCGCACGCCGCGACCCTGCGGCGGCTGGAGAAGTCGTCCGGCAGCCTCGCGGCGCAGGCCATCGCGCGCATGGACGAGACGCTGTCCTGGTACCGGGCGATGCCACCGGAGAACCGCTCGTGGATCGGGCTGGTCGCGCAGGCCGGCATCGCCGCGTTCACGGAGTGGTTCCGGCGCCCCGACGCCCCGCAGGCGATCTCGACGGACGTCTTCGGGACCGCGCCGCGCGAACTGACCCGCGCGATCACGCTGCGGCAGACCGTGGAGATGGTGCGGACCACGATCGAGGTGATGGAGTCCGCCATCGACGAGGTGGCGGCGCCCGGCGACGAGAGCGTGCTGCGCGAGGCGCTGCTCGTCTACGCGCGCGAGATCGCCTTCGCCACCGCCCAGGTGTACGCGCAGGCCGCCGAGGCACGCGGTGCCTGGGACGCCCGCCTGGAGTCCCTGGTGGTGAACGCTGTGCTGTCCGGCGAGGCCGACGAGGGGGCCGTCTCCCGCGCCGCCGCGCTGGGCTGGAACTCCCCGGAGCACGTGTGCGTGGTCCTCGGCACCGCGCCCGACGGCGACAGCGAGCTGACCGTGGAGGCCATCCGCAGGGCCGCCCGGCACGCGAAGCTCCAGGTCCTGACCGGGGTGCTCGGCGCCCGCCTGGTCGTCATCGCGGGCGGCAACGACAACCCGCTGGCCGTGGCGAAGGCCCTGATCGGGCCGTACGCGGCGGGGCCCGTGGTGGCCGGGCCGATCGTGCCCGACCTGCTCGCCGCGACCCGCTCGGCGCAGGCCGCCGCCGCCGGTCTGAAGGCCTGCGCCGCCTGGCAGGACGCGCCGCGGCCGGTGCTCGCGGACGATCTGCTGCCGGAGCGCGCCATGGCGGGCGATCCGGCCGCGCGCGAGCAACTGGTGGAGGAGATCTACAGACCGCTGGAGGAAGCGGGCTCCGCGCTCCTGGAGACCCTCAGCGTCTATCTGGAGCAGGCGAGTAGCCTCGAAGGTGCCGCGCGGATGCTCTTTGTGCATCCCAACACCGTGCGCTACCGGCTCCGACGTGTGACCGACGTCACCGGATGGTCCCCTTCGGATGTGCGCTCCGCCTTCACACTGCGGATCGCGCTGATCCTGGGACGCCTGGCCGACGGCGATCATCAAACGTAGGAGTTTGTCGGACCCCTACAATTCCCATAGCTGTTCTTCGTCCCTGTCCCCACGGGCATTTCGTCCTGTCCACAAGAGAGAGTGTGAGAGTGCTCGTACTCGTCGCTCCCGGCCAAGGCGCCCAGACGCCCGGCTTCCTGACCCCCTGGCTCGACCTCCCCGGCGCCGCCGACCGGCTCGCCGCCTGGTCCGACGCCATCGGGCTCGACCTCGTCCACTACGGCACGCAGGCGGACGCGGACGCGATCCGCGACACCGCCGTGGCGCAGCCGCTGCTCGTGGCCGCCGGCCTGCTCTCGGCCTCGGCACTCGGTGACATCGCGCCGGGCGCCGTCGCGGGGCACAGCGTGGGCGAGATCACGGCCGCCGCGTACGCGGGCGTGCTGAGCGAGGACGCCGCGCTCGGCTTCGTGCGGACGCGCGGCCTGGCGATGGCCGAGGCCGCCGCGGTCACGGAGACCGGCATGGCCGCGCTGCTCGGCGGCGACCCCGAGGTCACCGTCCCGCACCTGGAGAAGCTCGGCCTGACCCCGGCGAACGTGAACGGCGCGGGCCAGATCGTGGCCGCCGGCACCGCCGCGCAGCTCGCCGCACTCGCCGAGGACAAGCCGGAGGGCGTCCGCAAGGTCGTGCCGCTGAAGGTCGCCGGCGCGTTCCACACCCACCACATGGCGCCCGCGGTCGCCGCGCTGGAGGAGGCCGCGCAGGGCCTCACCGTGGCCGACCCGCGCCTGACGTACGTCTCGAACCGGGACGGCGGGACCGTCGCGAGCGGCACCGAGATCGTCTCGCGCCTGGTCGGCCAGGTCGCCAACCCGGTCCGCTGGGACCTGTGCATGGACACGTTCCAGGAGCTCGGGGTCACCGCGCTGATCGAGGTGTGCCCCGGCGGCACGCTCACCGGTCTCGCCAAGCGCGCCCTCAAGGGCGTCCGGACCCTGGCCGTGAAGACGCCGGACGATCTCGACGCCGCTCGTCAGCTCGTCGCCGAGACCGCCGCATCCCCCGCCGACGCGGCGGGTGCCTGAGAAGGAGCCGAGCATGGCGAAGATCAAGCCCAGTCAGGGCTCCCCGTACGCGCGCATCATGGGGGTCGGCGGCTACCGCCCGACCCGCGTGGTGCCCAACGAGGTGATCCTGGAGAAGATCGACTCCTCTGACGAATGGATTCGCTCCCGCTCCGGCATCGCGACGCGCCACTGGGCCTCCCCCGAGGAGACCGTGGCGGCGATGTCCGTGGAGGCCGCGGGCAAGGCCATCGCGAACGCGGGCATCCGGCCCGAGCAGATCGGCGCGGTGATCGTCTCCACCGTGTCGCACTTCAGGCAGACCCCGGCCATCGCCACGGAGATCGCGGACAAGCTCGGCACGGGCAGGCCCGCCGCGTTCGACATCTCCGCGGGCTGCGCGGGCTTCGGCTACGGCCTGACCCTCGCCAAGGGCATGATCGTGGACGGCTCGGCGGAGTACGCGCTGGTCATCGGCGTGGAGCGGCTGAGCGACCTGACCGACCTGGAGGACCGCAAGACGGCCTTCCTGTTCGGTGACGGCGCGGGCGCGGTCGTCGTCGGCCCCGCCAAGGAGCCCGGCATCGGCCCGTCGGTCTGGGGCTCGGAGGGCGACAAGGCCGAGACCATCAAGCAGACCGTGGGCTGGGACGAGTACCGCATCGGCGACGTGTCCAAGCTCCCGGTGAACACCGACGGCGAGGTCAAGTTCCCCGCCATCACGCAGGAGGGCCAGGCGGTCTTCCGCTGGGCCGTGTTCGAGATGGCGAAGGTCGCCCAGCAGGCGCTGGACGCGGCCGGGATCAGCGCGGACGACCTGGACGTCTTCATCCCGCACCAGGCCAACATGCGGATCATCGACTCGATGGTGAAGACCCTGAAACTGCCGGAGCACGTCACGGTCGCCCGGGACGTGGAGACCACCGGCAACACCTCGGCCGCCTCGATTCCGCTCGCGATGGAGCGGCTCCTGGCGACCGGTGAGGCGAAGAGTGGCGACACCGCCCTCGTCATCGGCTTCGGGGCGGGTCTCGTGTACGCCGCCACGGTCGTTACCCTCCCCTAGGCACTCCGTGCGGATCTTCGGGTCCGTGCCGGATGCCGCCACACCCTCTGGATACATACGAAGGAGCGCCACAATGGCCGCCACTCAGGAAGAGATCGTCGCCGGTCTCGCCGAGATCGTGAACGAGATCGCCGGGATCCCCGTTGAGGACGTCCAGCTGGACAAGTCCTTCACCGACGACCTGGACGTCGACTCGCTGTCCATGGTCGAGGTCGTCGTCGCCGCCGAAGAGCGCTTCGACGTGAAGATCCCGGACGACGACGTCAAGAACCTCAAGACGGTCGGCGACGCGACCAAGTACATCCTCGAGCACCAGGCCGCCTGAGCCTGACGGCCAGCAGCGCTGGCCGGCCGCCACCCGGCGGTGGCGCCGCCGTATCCGCACCTGAACCAACCGTGGAGAGAGAAATCCAGTGAACTCGACCAATCGCACCGTGGTCGTCACCGGTATCGGCGCAACCACACCGCTGGGTGGCGACGCAGCTTCGACCTGGGAGGGCCTGATTGCCGGGCGCTCCGGGGTCGGTGTCCTCGAGCAGGACTGGGCGGCCGAGCTGCCGGTCCGCATCGCGGGTCAGATCGCCGTCGAGCCGACCGAGGTCATCCCGCGCCCGCAGGCCCGCAAGCTCGACCGCTCGGCGCAGTTCGCGCTGATCGCGGCCGAGGAGGCCTGGAAGGACGCGGGCTTCGCCGCCAAGGCCGGCGAGGACTCGTCCGTGGACCCGGACCGCCTCGGCGCGGTGATCGCCTCCGGCATCGGCGGCGTGACGACCCTGCTCGACCAGTACGACATCATGCGGGAGAAGGGCGTACGCCGCGTCTCCCCGCACACGGTGCCGATGCTGATGCCGAACTCGCCCGCGGCGAACGTCGGCATCGCGCTCGGCGCCCGCGCCGGGGTGCACACCCCGGTCTCGGCCTGCGCCTCGGGCGCGGAGGCCATCGGCTACGCGATCGAGATGATCCGCACCGGCCGTGCCGACGTCGTCGTCGCGGGCGGCACGGAGGCGGCCGTCCACCCGCTGCCGATCGCCGCGTTCGGCAACATGATGGCGATGTCGAAGAACAACGACGACCCGCAGGGCGCCTCCCGCCCCTGGGACGTCGACCGCAACGGCTTCGTGCTCGGCGAGGGCGCCGGCGTGGTCGTGCTCGAGTCCGAGGAGCACGCCAAGGCGCGCGGCGCGCGGATCTACGTGGAGGCCGTGGGCCAGGGCATCTCGGCCGACGCGCACCACATCACGCAGCCCGAGCCGTCCGGCAACGGCATCGCGCACGCGCTGCAGAACCTGCTCGACAACACCGGTCTGAAGCCCGCCGAGATCGCGCACATCAACGCGCACGCCACCTCGACGCCGCAGGGCGACATCGGTGAGATCAAGGCGCTGCGCAAGGCGTTCGGCGACGACGTCGACCACATGGCGATCGCCTCGACGAAGTCGATGACCGGCCACCTCCTCGGTGGCGCGGGCGGCGTGGAGACCGTCGCGACGGTCCTCGCGCTGCACCACCGCACGGCTCCGCCGACCATCAACATCGAGAACCTCGACCCCGAGGTCGACGCGGACATCATCCGCGGCGAGGCCCGCCCGCTGCCCGAGGGCACGATCGCGGCCCTGAACGACTCGTTCGGCTTCGGCGGCCACAACGTGGTGCTGGCCTTCCGCACGGTCTGACCGCGCACCGGTCCGTACGCACCGTACGTACGCCAAGGGCCCCCGGCTTCATCGGCCGGGGGCCCTTGGCGTACGTACGGGCCCCGCGGCCCGGGGTCAGACGACCTGGTGCAGCCAGCGCACCGGCGCGCCCTCGCCCGCGTACCGGAACGGTTCGAGCTCGTCGTCCCAGGGCTTGCCGAGGAGTTTGGCGACCTCTGCCTCCAGGTCGCTCTCGCCGCCCTTGGCGCGGGCGAGCGCGGCGCGCAGCCGGTCCTCGGGGATCAGGATGTCGCCGTGGATGCCGGTGACGGCGTGGAAGATGCCGAGGTCCGGGGTGGCGCTGTAGCGCTCGCCCTCGGCCGCGGCGGACGGCTCCGCGGTGACCTCGAAGCGCAGCAACTGCCAGCCGCGCAGCGCGGAGGCCAGTTTGGAGGCGGTGCCGGCCGAGCCGCGCCAGGAGAACTCGGATCTCCAGGTGCCGGGCGCCGCGGGCTGCCTGATCCAGTCGAGGCTGACGCGGGCGCCGAGCACTCCCGCGACCGCCCACTCGACGTGCGGGCACAGCGCGCGCGGTGCGGAGTGCACGTACAGAACTCCACGTGTCGTCACCGGGACCTCCAGTGTGGGACGAGGCGCGCCGTTCCCGGCGGCCTCGGGCCCGTGCCGAGCGGTATTCCCGCGTATTCCCCGAAAGCGGGGAAAGGCGAGGAAAGACTAAAAACGGTACAGATGTGACGTGATGTAATTTAGCGGAACCGGGAAAAGCAGGTGCCACTGGTTGGCGAGGCTACCGTGCGGCGGGGCATGGATTGTGACGTACCGTCGGTCCCCAGGCCGGGAAACGCGGAGGTTTCACTCGCCGGGAGGCCTGTGACCCCCCGGCCGGGTGTCCGACGGCGGCCGCCGGGACATCTCACCATGTGGCGGCACGCAACCTGAAGGGTCCGGAGCACGTCACGTTGGACGACGAGGGGACAGAGGGGACGAGTATGCGGAATTCACGGCACCGCGCGCGGGCCGTCGTCGCCGTCGCGGCGGCGGCCCTCACCGGTCTCGCGACGCTCACCGCGTGTGACGCGTCCGGCGGCGACGAGGCGGCGCCGAACGGCCCCACCGCGCAGGACAGGGCGCACCGCAAGGCGGAGCCCGTGTGGGACACGAGCCCCCGCTCCGTCGCCGCCGTCGGCGACTCCATCACCCGCGGCTTCGACACCTGCTCGGTGCTCTCCGACTGCCCGGAGGCGTCCTGGGCGACCGGCAGCGACAGCGAGGTGCGCAGCCTCGCGCAGCGGCTGCTGGGCAAGCGGCGTGCCGCCACGCACAGTTGGAACCACGCCAAGACCGGTGCCCGCATGGCCGACCTGCCCGGGCAGATGGAACACGCCGCCGCGCACCGGCCCGACCTGGTCACCGTCATGGTCGGCGCGAACGACGCCTGCCGCTCCTCCGTCGACGACATGACGCCCGTCTCGGAGTTCCGCGCGGACTTCGAGGACGCGCTGGGCACGCTGCGCGACGAGCGGCCGCGGGCGCAGGTGTACGTGCTGAGCGTGCCGGACCTCAAGCGGCTGTGGTCCGAGGGCCGCACCAACCAGCTCGGCAAGCAGGTGTGGAAGCTCGGCATCTGCAAGTCGATGCTCGCGGACGCGGACGCGATGGACGCGGCGGCGGTGGCGCGGCGGGCGGCGGTGCGGGAGCGGGTCGTGGCGTACAACGCGGTCCTCAAGGAGGTCTGCGCGAAGGACCTGCGGTGCCGGTACGACGGGGACGCGGTGTTCGACTTCCGCTTCGGTACGGATCTGTTGAGCCACTGGGACTGGTTCCACCCCAGCAAGAAGGGGCAGGCACGCCTGGCCGAGATGGCCTACGAGGGCGTCACGTCCCGCCGGCCTTGAGGGGCCGGGGCCCCGGGGGCCCTGGCCGGTCCCGGGCTGGGCTCTTCCCCCACCCACCCGCCCTTCCTCGCGTGCGCGGGCCCTTCCCCGCTCACAGACCTGCCCCGCCCGCCCGGCCTTCCCCGGTCGCGCGCGGGCTCTTCCCCGCCCACCCGCCCTTCCGGCACCCGGCCCGGCCCCGCACGGCCGCGGACAGCTCTTCTCCCACCCACCCGCCCTTCCCACCACCGTGCGGGCCCTTCCCCCTACCGCCCACCCTTCGGCGCCCGGCTCTGGCCCCGCGCCACCGGGACAGCTCTTCTCCCACCCGCCCGCCCTTAACCCGCTCGGCGCACCGGCCGCTGTCTCCGGGCGGGCCCTGCTCCCACCCACCCGCCGCCTCACAGGGGCGGTCAAGGGGACCTGCGCCCTCCCCACCGCCGGGACAACGCCTCCCCCACTCGCCATCCCTTGCAGGGGCGGAGGCGGAGAACTGAGGCCCCGCGAGCATGAGGCCCCCACGTGCCTGCCGGGAGATGTGTGCGGAGCGGGAAACTCGCCCAAACGCCGGACGGGCGAACGCCAGGCCATGAGCCGCCCACCGATTCTCCGCCTACGGACGGGCCCTCCCCCGCCACCGGGACAGCTCCTCTCCCACCCGGATGAGGGGGCCTGGCGACACGCGAGCCGGGGCCGCCGTGGGTGCGTGCGGACGGGCGGGCCTGCGGGTGGGCAGGGGACAAACCCCCGTCGCGCGGAAAGCTGCCCCGCTCGAAACGCCGAGCTGACAGACGACGGAGCAGCCGAACGCTGAGCGGCAAGCAGTCAGGCCACACCCTGCGCCTCGTCGCAGGGCCGCGACGGACGAACACACAACCGCCAGCCGTCCGGCCCCCTGCACCACCTCGGCAGAGCCAAAACGGGTGGGCGACCGGGAAGCACCCCGCTGCGAGTGACCCCACACCCACTCCGCCGGACCGCACGGCAGGTGGGTGGAAAACATCCCCTCGCCAAGCGGCGAAACAGACGGACCACCCGCCGCAAGCCACCAGGACACCCCACACCCGCACCGCAAAGCCACACGGATGAGAAGGCGGGCGCCTCCCCGTCGCCAAGCGGCCGAGCAGGCAAGCGACGGGCGCAAGCCGCTAGGTCCTGTCTGATAATTGATCTTGTGGTGGGTCGTGGTGAGTTGACGGATGCGGCATGGGATCGGATTGCGCCCA